>CAYTLM010000188.1:0-3925 GCA_964438485.1 uncultured Leptospirales bacterium
TTCATCCATGGCCTTTGATCAAACTCCACTTTGTCAGATTCAATTTTAAAATAGCTCTCATACCTTTCATCAAACTTCTCTGTTCTGTTTCCATTCCAGAAATATGTAACATGACCAAATTTTTGAGTTTCAGAAACTGCATATTGTCGCACTTCAGCTTTCACCAGATACTCACTCACTGTGCCATCAAATTCAGGCGGAGCAACCAGAAACTTCTCCGGAATTTGCAGGTCACCATCATACTGCATCATTCCAGCAAACACCACCTTGGGCCTGCGCACCCTGTCAAAATACCTGAAATCCTCCATTTCAAAGGCCTTTGTAATCTCAATTGCCCTGTCCCCTCTGAAATTAAAAAAGAGAACAGAATCTCCATCCTCAATAGCGCCAAGAGGCTCCTTGTCATCAACAACAGCAAATGAAGGCAGGTACTGATCAGTTATGCCCGGCTTTTCTTTTCTGAATGTTTCCAAAGCCTCCATAGCAGATTTAAAGGGTCTTGCTGCTGCAAGCACATGGGCATCCCAGCCCCGCTTAACAATAGTCCAGTCAGCTTCATAGCGATCCATTGTTGTTACCATTCTGCCACCGCCGGATGCTATGCAATAATCTGCTCCCTTTTTATTAAATAGGTCCAGATGCTTTTCCAGCATATCAATATATATATGGGCAGAGGTTTCAGGCACATCCCTGCCGTCAAAAAGGGTGTGAAGCCTTATTTTTTTAACACCATCTGCAAATGCCTGTTCAATAATTTTAAAAAGCTGATTGATGTGTGAGTGCACATTCCCATCGGACAATAATCCAATAAGATGAAATGCCCTGCCCTCAGATACAGGCGAAGCAATAAGCTCCTTCCATGTAGATCCTGTAAAAGCTGCTCCTGACTCAATTGCCTTGTTAACCAGCTTTGCTCCCTGATCAAATATCCTACCAGCTCCAAGTGCATTGTGCCCCACCTCAGAATTGCCCATATCAGTATCATCAGGAAGGCCAACTGCTTTGCCATGAGCCTTGAGAGTTGTAAAAGGGGCTGTTTTCATAAGTCTGTCAAGATTAGGTGTTCTTGAAAGGAAAAAAGCATTCCCTTCATTTTCTGTACCAAGGCCAACACCATCCATTATTACAAGCACAAGAGGCCCTTTGCGTTTTATTATATTATTTTTATTCAAGCTTTTCATAACAATTCCCCTGAATTTGACCCTGAAATTTCTGCTAATTCATATTTACTGAACCATAGTAGAATATAATTAATTTTTATATTATTTTCAAGCAGATAAAATATTAAGTGGGAATAATAAAAACCGGGATACAAATTATTTAACAGCAAACTGAAATTTCTATCCTAATAAAAATTCATCCAGACCGGAAAGTTCAATTACTCGCAATATAGTATCATTGTAGTTTAACAATTTAAGGGTTCTGCCCTCCTGGGACAATTTTCTTCTGAACCGAATTAAAGCAGCCAGAGTAAGGGAATCAATAAGCTGAAGAGACTCCATATCCACAACAATATCCCTTGAATCGCTTTTAATAAACTCATTAATGCTTGATTCAAAAAGACTTAAATATTGCGATATATCATCTTTGGGCGTATATATCCTTTCATTTGCTGATTCAACAATTTCAAACATTTTGTACCTGCTCAATATTTACATAAAAAAATGTTTTAAAAATAATAGATATTAATTTATAAAGCCTATATTGCTAAAATAAACAAGCGAAACAGTCAAGACAAAATACACCACGCCTATTTACATAAAGTAAAAAATATTTTTTTATATTGACAAATACTATACCAGAATTTGAATTAACCATTCAATTAAATCAAACGATTAAATCCGGAAAAGAATAAAAAATGATAAAAAATACAAAGGACAGCACTGAGACAAAAGAAAAAATACTTGCTGCTGCAAAAAATGTTTTTGCTGAAAAAGGATTCAGCGGAGCACGAATGAGTGCTATTGCAGAAATTGCACAGGTAAACCAGGCTCTTATACACTATCACTTTAGCAACAAAAAGACGCTATACAAAACACTTTTTCACAGAATTATGGGTGATGACAGTGAAAAAATGATGCGCCTTATAATTGATGAGATAAAATCCTGGAACGAAACACCTCCCATAGAGCTTTGTGCCATACTATATCTTTTAATTTCCATACATACAGAAACTCACGATAATGAAATACATAAAATAATAAACAGGGAAGTTGCAGATGGCAAAGGGATTTTATACGAGCTTTTAAGAGAATATTTTATTCCCACTATAAAAAAAATAGAAAATATTATAAAACGGGGAATTAATGAAGGGTTCTTTGAAACTACCAATCCTCTTCTTTTTGTATTAAACATGATTTTTTTCACTGCAGATTATACCCATGCAGAAGAACTTTTTAAAAAAACAAATCTCTATGATAAATTATATGTAAATCAAAAAGAAACACTCTACTCTTTTATGAAGGAACAAATCTTTAAGGGTCTTAAACCTGACAATAAAGAAAGTATTAGCCCATCTTTAAGCAAACACCAGACTAAAAGAATGGATTACTTTATAGAAAAGATAAAAAACAAACAAATTGCAGTTATATAATAAAAATCGGAGAATCTTTAATGAAGAAAACACTAATCTTTTTAATAGCTTTAACTATCATTTTTGCAGCCTTAACAGGCTTTGCCCAAACAGGGGCAGATGTGAACAGCTCAATAAAGCCAATTGAGGTTATGCTGGGAGATGAGCCAGCCATAATAATAGGTGGTCACACAGTGACCCTTGCACAGGCCATAAAAATTGCCATTGACCAAAACCAGGATATACTCATGGGGAAATATGATGTGGCAATGACAGACTCAGATGCTGAAAGATACAAGACAAAATACTCGCCCTATTTAAGCGCAGAGGCTGGATTAGGGGCATACAAGTACCCGGGAATGACCCAACAAACAACAGGAGAAAAAAAGAGATCAGCTGATTTTTCCGCTTCAATTGCCAAAATGTTTTCAAGCGGTACAACAGTTGCTGCTGGAATACAAAAAACATACAGCAATACAAAATGGAACACCCCAGGCATTCCCAAAAAAAGCTATAACCCTGTTATTTTTGCCACTGTACAGCAGGAGCTTTTAAAAAACGGATTTGGCTATACTGACAGAAAAGAACAGCAGCTTCTTGACAATGCAGCTATTATGCAAAGAGATGCAATTATTTACAACCTGTCACTGGTTGTTGTTGGAGTAATCGTAGATTACTGGGACGTTATAGTAAACAAAACACAGATGGATAATGCCCGGCTTATGCTCCAGGAAACCAGAAGAGTAAGAGATATTATTTCCGCAAACGTGCGCCTTGGACTTGCTGAAAGGTTTGAGCTTAATCTATGGAATTCCCTTGTTGCATCCTCTGAAGCAATGCTTTCCAATTCTGAACAGGAACACAGGGACTCTTTGCGCAAGTTTATGAGGCTCATTAATCTTGATGAAACCATAACAATGCAGGAAAAAGCTGTATTTTCAGCTGCACTTCCGGAAATAAATGAAGAGGAAGCCCTTAAAACAGCCTATGAGAAAAGGGTAGATTATAAAAATGCCTTAAAAGCCATGGAAAACTCCAAGCTGATTCTTAAAATTGCAGAAAGCAATGCGCTCCCTTCACTTACAGGAGAAATAACAGTTGCATCAATGGATTACAATTCAGAGCTGGGAAAATCCTACAGCAATACCATAACAGGTGAAAATCCCTCTATTGAAGCAAGAATAAAAATGACCTATCCCCTTAACAACAAAGATCAAAAAATAAATGAAAGAAATGCCAGGTGGGGAGTGGAGCAATCAAAACATGAGGTGGATAAATACAAGCGTGTTGTAAAGGATGATGTTATAAGCAACATTGAAAAAATACGCACCAGACACAACCTTTACGAGAAAG
>CAYTLM010000189.1:0-3911 GCA_964438485.1 uncultured Leptospirales bacterium
ATAGAAAAAAATTTTAGAAATTATCCTCAGGATAAAATGAAGAAAGGGAAAGATAGATGAATGTATTTGATAATATTAAAATTATTTATACAAGACAAAAATAAGCCCTGTATAAATAAAATTTCATATCCTAGCTAAAAGTCCCCACTCCTGCTATTACCATAGCAAGATGAAAACCCGCTCCCAATATAACGAATATGTGAAATATTTCGTGAAACCCCATGTATGGAGGAAATGGATTGGGTCTTTTAATAGCATAAATAATAGCCCCAAGAGTATAAAAAATTCCACCTGATACAAGAAGTATAATAATACTCACAGGCATAACTTCAATTAATGTTCTTAAAGGTATAACTACAACCCATCCCATAAGCACATAAATTATAGTGCTGAATACTCTTGATGCATTGGAAAAAAAGCTTAACAAAACCCCAACAAGTACAAGCGACCACTGAGCAATTAAAATACCCTTCATCATCCACCCCTCAAGATAAATAAAGCACATGGGCGTGTATGTACCTGCAATTAAAATATATATTGCTGAATGATCCAGCCTTCTCCAGACTGATTTTTCATTGGGATACTTTTTTTTTGAATGATAAAGAAAACTTGCTGTAAAAAGGGCTATTGCTGACAAACCGTAAACCAGAGACACAAGCTTTAGTCTCCAGTTTATACCTGCTAAAATGACAAGAACAATTGTGCCTGCAACCATAACAGGAACCAAAGCTCCATGTGTATATGCAGAAACTTTTTCTTCTTTAAGCAAAACCATATCTATCTCCAGTTTTAGTACTTGCTGTTTTGTTTTATTAGCACAATTTCAGGATAAAAAAAGAATGCAAAATAACCAGCCTATACTATTATAAACCCTGCATATATATAAATGGTTGCAAAAAAACTGCAACTATACTCAGCATTAACTGTTCTATTAATAAAAGTTTTAAAAAAAATTGGAGATATATATGTCTACACCTTCTGTTGCTGCGCAGATTATTGTAAGTATTATCCCTATTGTTGGAATTGTAATGGGGTGCACTGTAATATTCTTTTACCTGTTGTGGAATTACAAACTTAAAATTCATCTTATACAAAAGGGCTTATACACAAAACCTGAATTTGATCTGCTTGCATTCAGCCTTTTAGCAGGGCTTATTCTTTTTACACTGGGGCTTGCCCTTGTTATCTTTTTTATTATAAAAACCGGATTCAGCTATGGTGCATTGAGTGGCTTAATACCCTTTGCCATAGGCACCGGGTTACTTATTTTTTCAAAAATAAGCTATACAATAAAATCTCATAATGATAAATGAGCATACTCCTGATGAGTTGATAGTCAGGCGTATCCAAAACGGATCAATTGAACTATTCCGCTTTATTGTTGATAGGTATGAAAATAAAATTTTCAGCATTGGCATGAGATTTTTTTATAACCATGAAGACTCCCTGGATTTTACCCAGGATGTTTTTCTAAAAACATATGACAGAATCCACCAGTACAGAGAAATAGCACCCTTTAAATTCTGGCTGGTAAAGCTGGCATACAATCATGGAATCAACATGAAAAAAAAAGCGGACAGCGTTTATGAGATTGATGAATCTCTTCTTATCAGCAATGAACCTGGCCCGGATAATAATCATAACAAAAACGAAATCAGGGATCTTATTAATCATGAAATAGAAAAACTCCCTGAACGATACAGAATTTGTCTCGATTTTTACTTTTTTTTCGGCCTTAAATATAAAGAAATCAGTAGTATTACCGGATATCCGGTAAATACAATTAAATCTGATGTTCTTCGTGCTAAAAATATTTTAAGGCAAAACCTGAAAGGAACAATAGCGGAGGATTACAATGAAATGTGAAGAATTTATAACAGGCTTTTTAGAATCTGATGATTTTACAAATATAAACTTAAAAATGAGACTCCATATGTTAAAATGCCTTAATTGCAAAAAAGAAGCTCATAAAATGACAGCTATAATGAAAGACCTCAGAAAAACCTCTCCATATAGAATAAACTCATCAGTATCAAATATAATTATGTCCCAAATCCTTGCAAAGGAAAGCTTTAAAGAAAGTCGCATAACCTGGGGGAAATGGCTTCTAATAGGCGCTGTTATTTTCTTTAGCCTTTTTCTTATAAATTTCAGTGATTCTTTTATATGGCTTAAATCAGAATTCGGAGCTAATTTTACAATACCCTTGAGTATTGTGCTGGGCTTGGTTTTCACCCTTTATGCTATTATTGTTACTGGCATAAATTACAAATCAATGCAGTCTGTTATTAATACTTATCTAAAAAAATTATAAAAATACTGATTGACCATTATTAAAATACTTATCTTAAATGACATAATTAATTATTAATGCTGAGGCCAGACTTTAATGAGTAATTATGAAATTTATTCTAAAATTCTGACAAAATCTGTAAGCCATATTTTTCTAAAATTTCTTAATGATGAAAATCTTGATGAAGTGTACGAAGGGCAAAGCAGCGAAAAAGATCCAAAAGTTGCTGTTGAAATTTCAGGTACTTTGAAGGGTGAAATAATCATCAATATACCTCAAAAAACTCTTAATAAAATTTCCCGGAAATTTATTGGCGATAACAAAGCTAAAATAACCAAAAAAGTCAGTGCTGATGTAGCTGGAGAGCTTGCAAATTTAATTACAGGTACTTTTGCAAATCTTATGCAATATGCAAAGCACGATCTGCGCCTTGCTCCTCCTGAATTTAATGAAGATCCAATTACAATGAAAGCCCTTTACAACAATGTAAATATATCCTTTGAGTCATCCTTTGGTGGATTTGACATAGACCTTTACTATAGAGATAATTAACGCTTCTTTCCTATGGAAAAAATAATTCCATTTCGCATGAATTTATATTTCACAAAAAAAATAAAAGATTAGCCACGGAGACGCAGAGGTCACAGAAGAATTTTTTCGGCTTCCCTGCAAGGCCCCATCCCCTAACCCCTTCCCCACAGTGGGGAAAGGGAATAGTACCTGCCCTTTGCTGATTTAGGGGGAAAGGCTGCACATAAAATTAAAGCCTCCTGAATAGGAGGCTTTGGATTATTTTAAAATATTGGAATTTAAAACTTAATTACTACTTTGTAAATTTAACTTCCACTAGACCTTGTGGATTATCATCATCATCTGGATACCATATTGATAATTCGTTTTCATTTAACTTATAAGGACTCGCTGAACCATAACTTAAACCAGATACTCCGTCCTCTTTTGTCATTACAGTTCTAATAATACCGTCAAACGAATCAATCGTATCTTCTGAAGCATTCCAGGTTCCTGAGCATTCATAACCATTTTCGGTATAAGTATATCCTGCCTCTGTAAATGTAATAACCATACTATTAACACTATTCTCCCACGTTTCTTTAAGAACTTCAAGCTGGGTAAACTCAGTCTTTTGCATTGTAATATTACCGACCCCATCAGGCATTGTGATAGTAATGTCTTTATCACCAACGAGTTTATAACCTATTTCTTCCGCCCCATACCCTGGACTCCATGTTTGTTCTTCCCCTTCCATTTGCTCTATATTTTTCAAAAAAAAGGTATCATCATTCTGAGCAGTAAGCACAAATTTATACGCAAACACCTGATTAGTGAAAGCATACCCTCTGACTTCAAAAGTATTCTCATCAATATCAATGATTAACGTATCAGCACCAAGATCAGAATTATTTATACCCGTCTCCACCCATGTACCGTGGAATTTTTCAGGAAAGGGTATACTGCGAGCCTTTTTATCGTTGTCAGAACAACTGATAAATAAAGTCGCGGTTAAAATAAGTGTAAATAAAAACAATAAATACGATTTAAAACTATTCTTGAATTCAAGTAGCAAGTGCAACCCTTTCTTGCTAAAGAAGGGTTGACT
>CAYTLM010000190.1:0-3893 GCA_964438485.1 uncultured Leptospirales bacterium
GCATGCTGATGACGCGCCCGCTTGGATCGGATACCAATCCTTTCATGCCCGCCAGCTGTTGACCTTGAAACACGCCCTGTGCTTAAAGCCTGTATTACTGCCCGCGCAGCTCTTGCTGAGCTGAAATCAGCAGCAAACCTTATTCCAAACCAGGCCATGCTTATAAACAGTCTGCCACTTCTTGAAGCACAGGCAAGTTCCGAAATAGAGAATATAGTCACAACATCAGATCAGCTTTTTCGTTTTTCCGGTTTAATCGAACGCGCTGATCTTGCAACAAAAGAGGCGCTCCGTTATCGCACTGCTCTCTTTGAAGGGTACAAATCACTTGATAAAAAACCTCTTTGTACAGCAACAGCAGAGCTTATTTGCAGTACAATTAAAAACCGTACCATGACAATTCGCAAAGTCCCGGGCACTGCGCTCCAAAACGATAAATCCGGAAATATCATATATACTCCGCCGATTGGTGAAACAGTAATTCGCAGTCTTCTCTCTAATTGGGAAAAATTTATTCACGAATATAGTGAAATCGATCCGCTTATCAAGCTTGCTGTTTCACACTATCAGTTCGAGGCTATACATCCATTTACAGACGGCAATGGCCGCACAGGTCGTATAATAAATTCTCTTCTCCTCATTCAGGAAAAACTTCTCACTCTACCCATACTATATCTTAGCCGTTATATCATCCGTAATAAGTCAGATTATTACAGGCTGTTGCTTGGCGTTACATCAAATGGCTCATGGGAGGAATGGCTTCTCTATATCATCCCTGGTATAGAAGAGACAGCTCTCTGGACCATTGACAAGATTTTTGCAATAAGATCTCTGCAGGATCATACAACAGAGTTTGTCCGCGACTCTCTTCCAAAGATATACTCATACGAACTTATAGATATCATCTTTGAACAGCCCTACTGCCGTATAACAAACCTTGTTGAGCGCAACATAGCCAAAAGACAGACAGCAAGCGAGTATCTTAAAGCACTCTGTGATATAGGTGTTTTGGCAGAGCAGACTATAGGTAGAGAAAAGATATTCATTCATACAAAGCTCTTAAATCTTCTCACAAGAGAAGAAAATAAATTTACAGATTATGTATAGAGCAACAGAATTATATGAATAAAAGGTGTTTTCTGTTATTCCTGCATTTTCCTGTTCTTTTTCCTGCAAATGTAGGAATTTCATATTGAAGTGCGGTGGAAAAGGATTTTGTGCAGGGTCAGAGCCTGCTGATTGACAGTTATTGAGTGTGGATAAAAATTTCCTACCTTCTAAATTTTTTTTTCCAATGGATTTGCAGGTTTTTGTAAAAATACTGTTATGTAGAAAATATCAGTCTATGCTATAAATATACAATATATAAAAAATTTTTAGATATTCCAGGGAGAAGTTTGACGAAGATATTAATGAATAGACCATATTTGATGAGGAAGAAATGAGAGTTTTCCCTGGAATAATGATTGTTATGCTGTCTTTCTGTATGACAGCTGCAAGGCCTGATAATATCCCTACTGAAAATTATTATAGTCTTACCATGCTAAAGGATTCTGCTCCTCCGACAAATATAAGGCTTGTTATGGTAAATAATCTGTCTGCTGAAAAAAGGGTTGTTTCCAATGGAGTACTTTTTACATTCAAGGATAGAAAAGCAGGCACAGTAAAAATAGCAGGTAATTTTTCATCCTGGAAAATGAAAAACATGACCAGAGGAAAGGATGGGGTCTGGTTCTTTTTTCTCCCCTCTGAAGAGTTTAGCAGTAAAATACGCTATAAATTCAATGTTGACGGTCTATGGACTGATGATCCAAGGAATGCAATGAGTGAATATGATAAAGCTGGTTCCTATTTATCTGTTGCAGAAAGTAAGGCCCATGATGAAGGGAAGCTCCTTTCTTTCAAGTACCTGGATAAAAACAGAGTTATGTTTCGCCTTTATAAACCTGACGCGCGAATTGTTTCCCTTGTTGGAGATTTTAATAGCTGGAACCCTGAAAACGATCTAATGAAAATGGGAGATGATGGGATCTGGAGAATTGAAAAAAGGCTTCCCAGGGGAGAGTATAGATACAAGTTTATTATAGATGGGGAGTGGAATGCTGATGTGTTTAATCCCTTATCTTCATCTGACAATACCGGGGAGATCTGCTCTGTACTAAGGATTAAGTAAGTAGAAGCGGTTTTTGGTTTAATCTTTTTTTTATGCGATTTCCCAGTCTTGACTTTCCCAGTTCATTTGTTCATTTATTCTGAAGCTGTTTTTGTAGGACATGCTTTTATTTTCTTCTATATAATATCCAAGGTAATAATAGGGCAGTCCTGTTGATGCAGCGTACTCTGCCTCGCGTAATACGCTCAATGTTCCAGGGCTGTATTTCATATATTCTGTATTATATATAAAGTATATGCTGCTTAAGGAACTAGTGGATACATCCAGGAAACCCACTGCAATGAGTTCGTTGCCAATATAGTACTCAGATTGTATTGAAGGACATGATTTTAGGTAAAATGAATCTTTAAATTCATCGTAATCTGATTCTTTGTTGAATCTGTCTTTTGAGTGTATTCTGTATAATTCAAATATTTCATCCCTGTATTCAAGTTCCTTGAACTTTGTGCTGATCAATTCACCTTTTTTTATAACCCTTCTTTGACTTTTGGAAGGCATTAATTTATCTGTTTTTAGTCTTATGGGAATGCACCTGCTGCAGTTTTTACATATAGGCTTGAAATAATAAAATCCGAATTTTCGCCAACCCTTTGAAAGAAGATATTCCAGTTCAGATCCTGTAATATCCTTTGCAAAAAAATAAGAAAAGCGACAAAGCTCTTCTTCAATATATGGGCATGGTGTTTCCCTGCTTGTTAATGGCTGACTTAATAGTATCATTATAAAATTAAAAATAAAACAGGAATTATTTGCAAGGATATTTTCTCTGATTTAATGTATTATGTAATAGTAATTGACAACCAGTGGTTTTACAAATAATTAATTTTATATATTATATGAGAATGTCACCAGGGTGATTTTTTTGAAAAATGATTCAATAACAAAAATCAGCATAAGAAATCTTTATAAGTCATTTGGTAAGAACAGTATTCTTAAAGGGCTTAATCTTGATGTTGTTAAAGGTGAGGTTCTTTGCGTTATTGGGAAAAGCGGAACAGGGAAATCAGTGGTAATGAAACACCTTGTGGGGATTTTAATACCTGATTCAGGTGAGATTTTTGTGGATGGAATTAATTTCACAGGTGCTGATATTGAAATACGCAGATCTATTATAGGCAAATATGGCATACTTTTTCAGGGTGCTGCGCTTTTTGATTCAATGAATGTTTTTGAAAATATTGCATTTGGGTTAAGAAGAAAAAAAATATCAGAGGAGGAAATTGTTTTAACAGTAAGAGATATGCTTGGGCAGGTTGGCCTTGGTGATATAGGAGACAGGTATCCTTCAGAAATTTCAGGGGGTATGCAAAAGAGGGTGGGGCTTGCAAGGGCAATTGTGATGCGTCCGGAAATTATGCTTTATGATGAGCCTACAACAGGTGTTGATCCTATTACTGCCGGCTCTGTTGATAAGCTTATTCTGGAAATGAGAAAAAAATTCGGGATCACTTCAATTGTTGTTACACATGACATGAAATCAGCCCTTGAAATCGCTGATAGAATAGCCATGATTTATGAAGGTAAAATAATTTTCATTGGTACACCGGATGAGGCAAGGTCTACTGATATACCTGTTATAAGAGAATTTATAAAAGGGATTGGGAAAAAGTAAAAATATTTTATAAAATAAATTTCCTGTAAAGTTTTGCAGCAATAATTCTTAAAGATATTTTTTAGTGAAATAATAATATTTTTTCTATCCCCGCCGCCACAGGCGGCG
>CAYTLM010000191.1:0-3874 GCA_964438485.1 uncultured Leptospirales bacterium
GATTCATACCTTTTTTTATATCTTTCTTTTTTCATTATGTCCTCCTATAGATTTGGTAAACAGTAATTATTAAATTACGCTAAAGTCAAATGTATTCCAAAACAGTCATTTTAGTCTCATGCTTCAATAACCAAATCCGACTTCAGTAAACCATAAATATACGAGTCAATCCAGGCATCATTCTTATAAACACTCTGCCGTATCTGTCCCTCTCTTTTAAAATTCAGTTTTTCAAGAAGCCTTACAGATATATAATTATCACCATTCACCATGGCTTCAATACGGTTGCGGTTTTTTTTTCTAAATAAAAAATCGATAAAAGTATCAATTGCTTCATAGGCATAACCCTGATTCTGATATTCAGGTATTATCAGAAATCCTATCACACTAATTTGATCCTTTTCCTCATAGCTCAGAACTGCAATTTCACCAATCACTTTATCATCATTAAAAAGAACAAATATGGCGTTGCTGCCATTATCATCAAAATCTGTAATACGTGAAGAGAGATATTTTCTGAATGTATCTTCATCCATAGGAGTCAGATGATAAGCTTCCTGCAGTCTCTCATCTGATCTGTAGTTAAAGACATCATAGAAATATTCATCAGTGTACTCACGTATAAATAAACGGTTTGTTTTTAATTCTATACCAGCCATATGTTATCCTCTTATGCCTGTATTGATAAATCTCTTACAAAGACCTTATCTGCTGCGGCAGTTCCATAAAACCGAATATTCTGTCAGGGTAATCATATAGGGCAGCCATAATAAACTGAAAAACTCTTAAGCACATCTTATACGAAACCAGAGCTCTGTCAAAATCCACTCCTTCATGCTTCTTCAGAAGAGCCAGGTGTTTTATATAGATGTCCATCATGAATACCGCTTCTTCCGGTTCAAGAGCTGTTCTGTTTTCATTTAACCATGCGGTCAGCTTGAGCTGTATTATTTCAAGAGCCTTTACCGCATCTTTTACCTGGTCAGCAACTTCAATATTAATTTCATCCAGATAATGAAGCTGAGCCAAAAATTCGTTATCATTATTAAAAAGTGAAAATTCCGCCTTTGATAAAATTTCATGATCTATTCTATTCATTTAACCCGCTCCAAAAAAATAGGACTCTCTATATTCATGATGGGAACTAAACCCTGTGCGTGCTGCAATCTTCAAGTTGTCTGTGATGAGTGTAGCATTTAGCATAAATCGATGCTACAGTACCAAACAGGTGATCCGGGATCTCACAAAGTTCTGTCTCGCCTATGCAGTTTTTTCTGATCATATTTATCAGCTGTTTTAGTTCTTCAGCAGGAAGACTCCCCTCTGTCCTGTCTGAATAAATCATTATATTATTGTTTTTTGCATAAAGTTTGAGTGTGTAGAGTATTTTATTATACTCATTTCTCTCCGGCTTATAAGCAGGGCTTTTATACCATACAGTAGCCGGAGCATTCATTGTTTCTCTGTCATACTTTAAAGCAATAAAATCCAGGTTATCTACACATGATTCATAAAGTAAAATAACATCTGCCTTTATGCAATCATCAATCACTATTGCAAGCTTGTAGTCATAATTTTTCGAATCATTTAATACTTTAAGTAATAGAGGGGGCATTGATATTAAAGTTGATATGGTAATCACCTTTTTTACAACTTCTCTTCTTGTTAGTATCATATCCAAATATCCCCATCTTCAAATTCTACCACAGATCTTTTGAAACATCAACAATATATAAAGGTTTTTTATACACTGATTTATCTACTTACTAAAGTTTTATTTTACGTGCCCCCATCGGGGGACAGGGGGCTGACTTAGCAGATAAGGGAACAAAAAATATAATCATCACTTATAAGTTATATCAGCCGGTGACCATAACATAAAAAGCATCCCTCAATCCTTAATCAAATCCAACCCTCTTATCCTTTCTTATCTGCATATATGAAGCCTCCTTTTCAAGCTCATCTATAATTGTATCATGGTCAAGGGCCTCTCCATCTATATATGCAATTCTTCTGCTTACAGCCCTGGCATGGCCCGGAGTCAAAGATTTAATACTGCTTATCCGCCTTTTCTGCCCTGCAGTTATAGGAGCATTCTCTGTTACAAAATATCTTTCATAAAGGGGAAGCCGCATCTCTTCTTTTAAAGGACTAAACCTTATTTTCCAGTTAAATCTTCTCATTGAAGCTGTGTCAAAAATCTCAAGCATGTTTGTGCAGCATATAAGCACTCCGTTAAAGTTCTCCATCTGCACAAGGAATTCATTTATATGTGAAATCTCCCATGAGCGGACAGCCCGCTCCCTGGACCCTAAAAATGTATCCGCCTCATCAATAAAGAGGATGGCATTTTTTCTCTCAGCTTCTTTAAATGCTTCAGCTATATACTTTTCAGTATTACCCACATACATATCCATAAGGTCAGAGGCACGCTTTATTATCAGATCGCTCTCTGTTTCTGCTGCAAGGTATTTTGCAAACTCTGTTTTACCTGTACCCGACTCTCCCCATAAAAGAAGGTTAATCCCCTCAGCTTCTTTCTTCTCCTTTATTGCGGATGTAAATTTTTTTACAGCATTTACAGCAATTTTCAGATCCATGTCCGCGTTAACAAAGGATAAATCGTATTTCCCTGTAAGCTCATTAAGACGGTTTTTCTTCTTAATATTCTTATTCAAAAGCCTGGAATTTTTCTCCAGCAGATTTTCAAGGATCGGCTTAATCTCAGCCTCCCCTATTTCCCTGGTGTTTTTTATCTGTTTTAATGCCTCAAGGCTTGAGGCAATCGACCCGGCATTTACCTCATATTTCTGTGAAAGCTCCTTTACAAGCTGAGGTGTAATATGCTTTTTTAACGGATTTCTCTTTAAAAGATTATTCCATACAGATACCCTCTGCTCTTCAGTGAACCGTTCAAATTCCAGGCTGTAGCTGAAACGCCTCAGTGTGGATTCCTCCATTGAACCTGTTCTATTTGTAATCCATATAATCTTTGCCCTGCTGTTATCAAGAAGGTCATTAAGCCAACCCTTTTCAGGGCTTTTAGAATCAAAGAAAAAAGACATGGTATTCAGCAGAAAGTCAGCCTCATCAGCTATAAGTATCCCCCCCCTTTCTGAAACTGTGTTTATTGCTACTCTTAATGCTACAATTCGGTCATTGGTATTTCCCCTGTCATCATGATCCGTTTCGCCGTAACGAACCGAATATACCCTCTCCCCTGATACAGATGCCACTGTTTTTGCGTATTCTGTTTTCCCAGTGCCCGGTATGCCGTATAAAAGGATGTTGCAGGGTTTTCTGCTTCTTAAAATATCAGTAATTATCTGTGTATCCTCTTGTTTTATGCTGAAATCATCCGTCTTGAAGGTTTTACCCCTTTCTAACCGTACATACTTTTCAATCAGGTTTTTTTCTGAAATTCCTGTTAAATATTCTGCAATTGTATCATCAATGCTCACAATGTTCCGGCCGGAGGGTTCAATATGGTCAAAAATGCCACAGCTGGCCAGGGCTCCTGATTTACTTAAAGACCTTCTTGTTTCTCCGGTTGTAAGGCCTATTGTTATACCGGCCAGTTTTGTAAATTCATTATAGTTCATATCTCCAAAAATATTGTACAGCGGGCCGTTATTTATACTGAATGTAAGATAAGTCAGTTTTAACAGTTTTAAATCATTCTCTGACAGGTTAAAAATTTCCCCCAGGTCATTAAGCTTTTTATCAAGAAGCCCCTCCCCCTTACCTGTTTTCCTGTATTCATCTTCAAGGAATGAGTAAATAATTCTACCAGTCTTCTGCATTGTAAAGCCGCATATTTTCCTGTTTATATACCTCATGATAAGTCTACCCAGGTTGTCAGGCTCCCCGATAT
>CAYTLM010000192.1:0-3840 GCA_964438485.1 uncultured Leptospirales bacterium
TTCACAGAGACAGATACCCATTCCATTAAGAATATCCGGGTCACTTCTATCTGCCTTTGCTCCTATTTTAAAAAGGTTAAAGGCTTTTTTGTATTCTCCTATATCAATATATTCATATCCTCTGTCTATAAGCTTTATAGGATTATCACGCAACTTGACCAGCTCTTCAGTTTCATGAAAATTTTCTTTAATAATAGTGTCAGCAAGTTTGTATCTGGTGTTTTCTTTCATTACTATTGGTCTTCTTCTTTATATGTTCAATGTTATTTCAGGACAGCATATATGTCACTAAATTTTTTTCAAGGTTTTTGTAATTTTTTTTTCAATAATTGCAGATTAAAAAACATTGACTTATAAATCATAAAGCATAAAAAATAAAGACATATTAAATTCAGAAGTTAGAGTCAAGAATATATTAACATTAATTAGTTCAGGGTTCTAATACAGGTGTATATTCAAAAATTATAATCAAGGAGCATGATGTGCATTTAATCCATTCCAATGAGATTGTTGCTGAAAATATAGCAAAAATGGTTGTTCAAGCAGAGTATATTGCAGCTCATAGAAAAGCAGGTCAGTTTGTTATTATAATTATTGATGAATTTGGTGAAAGAATACCCCTTACTATTGCTGGTGCAGATGAAAGTAAAGGGACAATTACTCTTTTTTACCAGATTGTTGGTAAAAGCACTTTAAAGCTCTCAATGCTTAAAAAGGGTGATTATTTAAAGGATGTTGCAGGGCCTCTTGGTCATGCAACTGAAATAAAAAAATATGGCACTGTTTTATGTGTGGGTGGAGGCATAGGAATTGCACCTGTTTATCCCATTGCTGCTTCAATGAAGGAAGCTGAAAATAAAGTTTTTGCCATTATAGGAGCAAGAACCAGCTCCTTGCTTATTCTTGAAGATGAGTTGTCGAAGATCTGCGACACCCTTCAGGTTTATACAGATGACGGCTTGTCTGGAAAAAAAGGATTTGTTACAGAGGGTGTTGTTGAATTATTAGAGAAGGAGAAGATTGATTTGGTAGTGGCAGTTGGTCCAGTGCCAATGATGAAGGCTGTAAGTGATATTACAAAACCTAAGGGTATAAAAACCTTTGTAAGTTTAAATTCAATTATGGTAGATGGCACTGGCATGTGTGGAGGGTGTCGTGTTACTGTGGGCAACAAGGTTAAGTTTACCTGTGTGGATGGACCGGAATTTGATGCTCATCTTGTTGATTTTGATGAACTGGCTTTACGTTTAAATACCTATAAAGTTGAGGAATCTGGTTCTTATAAGGAGTATAAGCATAAGTGCAGGCTTGATGGGGTGATTAATAATGGCTGATAGAATCCCAAGGCAGATAATGCCAGAGCAGAATCCGGCAGAAAGAATAAAAAATTTTAATGAAGTTCCTCTGGGCTTTTCTTCTGAAACAGCCATTATTGAAGCACAAAGGTGTATTCAGTGTAAAAAGCCGCAATGTGTTGAAGGGTGTCCTGTGAATATTAATATTCCAGGTTTTATAAAAGAGGTTGCTGAAGGAAATTTTTTAAAAGCTGTTGAAATAATAAAGCATACAAATTCCCTCCCTGCTGTATGCGGGCGTGTATGTCCCCAGGAGTCGCAATGTGAGGCAAGGTGCATACTTGGGAAAAAGTTTGAGCCTGTAGCAATAGGCAAGCTTGAGGGTTTTGTAGCAGATTATGAAAGAAATGTGGAGCATTTAAATCCGGAAAAGCCTGAATGTGTTGGTGGGAAAAAAATTGCAATTATTGGTTCCGGCCCTGCTGGCTTGACTGTTGCAGGGGAAATGGCTAAATGTGGTAATGAGGTTACAATTTTTGAGGCGCTTCACAGCCCTGGTGGTGTTCTGGTTTATGGCATTCCTGAGTTTCGTTTGCCCAAGGAGATTGTTCATTACGAAATTGCTCAGCTAATAAAAATGGGAGTTAATATAGTTCCCAATAGGGTTATTGGTATTTCTGAAAGTCTGGATGATATTCTGGAAAGATTTGACGCAGTATTTGTGGGAACAGGAGCAGGGCTTCCTTCTTTTCTCAACATACCAGGTGAAAATATTCAGGGGGTTTATTCTGCCAATGAATACTTAACCAGGGTAAATTTGATGAAGGCATATCAGTTTCCTGTTTATGACACGCCTGTAATCAATGGGAAAAGCATTGCGGTTTTTGGTGGAGGAAATGTGGCTATGGATTCTGCCAGGGTTGCAAGAAGGCTTAATCTCGGAGAGGTCCATCTGGTTTACAGGAGATCGCGTGATGAAATGCCGGCAAGAGAGGAGGAAATTCATCATGCAGAAGAGGAGGGGATTATTTTTGATCTTCTTTCCAGTCCTGTAAGATTTATCGGTGATAATAAGGGTAGGCTTAGAGGTGTTGAATGTGTGCGCATGGAGCTTGGAGAACCTGATGATTCAGGCAGAAGAAGGCCTGTTGAAGTTAAGGGCTCGGAGTTTATAATAGATATTGATGTTGCTATTATTGCTATAGGAAATGGGCCTAATCCTATTGTGCAAAAAAGTTCTCCCAGGCTTGAAACAAATAAGTGGGGAAACATTGTAGCAGATGATAAGACTATGAAAACTTCCATGAAAGGCGTTTTTGCAGGTGGTGATATTGTTTCAGGCGCAGCAACAGTAATTGAGGCAATGGGAGCAGGCCGTAAAGCAGCAGCTGCAATGAATGATTATCTGGAAACTGGTGAGTGGTGAGGCTTGATTTTTTTATATAAAGAAATTTTTTATAATACTTATTATTTCCAGTGGTTTTTCCATTGGGACAAGGTGTCCTGCTCCTTTTACTTCAGTATAGGTTCCTGAAGGGAAGGATGATGTTACTTTTTGAAGGTCTATATAATTTTTGTTCTCACTGATTTCCCCTTCTATAACAAGTACTGGACATGAAATCTCTGGCAGGAGAGGCCATGGGTTTTGTGCTGAACCGCCCATGAAGAGGGATGCTTCTCTTCTGGGCGAACAGGAAAGTTTTAAAGTACCTTTATCAGTACATGACATTCCATGTTTAACATAAAGTTCAAGCATCTCGCTGTCCCAGTTTTTAAAGAACTCTCTGGATTTGAGGTAATCCCTTGCTTCCTGAGAAGATTCCCAGCGATTTTTTCTTTTTATAGATTTTGATGCAAGAGGGTGCTGCTCAACAGTCAAATTAGCCTGGTACACCCCCTCTGGGAGAAATATAGGTTCAATAAGTATCATCTTTTCAGGTGTTATACTATGGTTAGCAGTACACAAAGTACTAACTGTTGCACCCATAGAATGGCCTGCAACAAAAGGTTTTGTAATTTTAAGATTTTTACAAAAATGATAGAAGTCTTCAGCTATAATTTTCCAGCTTAGTCCACCTTTTTCAGGTTCAGCATAGCGGTGGTCACAGAAATAGGGTGCATATATATCAAAGTTTGGAGCAAGTTCCCTGGCTATAGGATGCCATAGCCAGGGGTTAAAGCCGGTTGCATGAAGCAGAACAAGAGCAGGGCCATTGCCTTTATAATGAAGGTATTGGATTTCTGAATCATGGATAGCACAGGATTTAACTTCTGGAAGTATGTCTTTCATTTTTTTAGTCATTTTAAATTATTGGGAAATATAATAAGCTTTATTTCTTTTTATCCTAAAGTCTTTCTATTGTCCACTTCTTTTTCCCGACCCTTTATACTCTCTGCTTCCAGCTCTAGACCTTCCCCCCTAAATCCCCCAGATCGGGGGACTTTTGAATTTCTGTTTATATTTATACTGTTGAAATGTTAAAGCAGTATAAATATACTTAGATTCAAGTAATAAGTGCAACACCTTTATTTAAAAACCGTTCCG
>CAYTLM010000193.1:0-3836 GCA_964438485.1 uncultured Leptospirales bacterium
TATAGAAAATACCTGGCTTTTTTAGCCATGGCTGTATAAGTTAAAAAAGCCTCCCGCAAGGGGGGCTTTTTTGCTTAAAAAATTTACAAAAAAAGGGCTTGCCCTTGTTTTGTAAATCGGGTAAAGGTTTGAGTGAGGTAAATATTATGCGTTTAAAAATTATTTTGCTGCTGCTGATTTCAGTTTTTTCTTTGTTCATTCTTTTTAAGCATGATGACTATGCTGAGAATGGAGTCAGGCCTGATTTTGAAAAATGCAGGCTTGTTCGGGTTGTTGATGGAGATACTATAATTGTTAATTATAAAGGGACAAATGAAAGAGTAAGGCTTACTGGTATTGATACTCCAGAGGCTGCAATTAATGATAAGGCAAAAAAGGATTCAGAGAGGGAAAAGAAAGATCTTGCTAAAATAGTGAAGGAAGGGAAAAGAGCAAAATCTTTTGCAGAAAATCTTATGGAAGGAGAGGATTTTATTTTTCTTGAGTTTGATGTTCGGGAAAGGGATCACTATGGCCGCATTCTGGCTTATGTTTATTTAGCTGATGGGCGCATGGTTAATGATCTTATGCTTAAAGCTGGCTATGCTACTTTAATGACTGTTCCTCCTAATGTAAAATACAAGGATCGATTTTTAAAATCCTACAGGGAGGCAAGATCAAAGAAGAGAGGGCTTTGGGCTGATTAAAATATTTATATTTTATTACTGAATTATTTTTATTTTTATCTGCTTGACCTTCAATGAGTATATTGTTTATATCATTTAGATATATTATAAACTTAATTGAGGTATCTATGTTTGACAAAATAATTCTTGGTTTTTTTATGGAAAGAGATTTAACTGGCTATGACGTAAAAAAAACCATGGAAACCAGCACTAATTTTTTTTTCAATACAAGCTACGGGAATATATATCCAACATTGAAAAAGCTTGAAAATACCGGTATGCTGGTTGTATTTGAAGAAGTAAAAAATGGTAAGTTGAATAAAATATATTCTATAACGAATGATGGTCGTGAAGCTTTTCTAAAGTGGCTTGGTTCCAACTCTGACATAGCAATGATTAGGGATGAAGCGTTATGCCGTGTATATTTTTTTGATCATCTTAAAGATGAAGAGATTAAATCTGAAATTGTTTCATATATTGAAAGACTTGATAAAGAGATTGAGAAACTAAAGCAGCTAAGAAAGGATCATCACTGTGAGCTCAAAAATTGGAGATTGAAATCCCTTGAATACGGTATTGATTATTATACGCATATGAAAAAAAGTTATACAAAAATGTTAAAGGATTTGTAAAAGAAAATCTGTATTTTAATCAAATGAAATTATTCATTATTAGACATATATTCATTAGATGTTATGAATAGATAATTGGTGCTTAATTTGTTTTCTTAAAAAATGGGCAGGGTTCTTTTGAAAAATTAAAAAAATTTCCCCCTCTGGAAAAGGGGGAAATTTTCTTGTCTCGCCGGTCTATTCATGAAGTATTTTATAAATACTTCATGAATATTTATATAGTTTGATTCCTCTATTAACAGTTAAAGCCTTAATTACAGAATTATTTCCAAATTTTCCAATGGATAACACTTGCATGAGTGAACATAACCGAATTTTCTATCAGCTTCCCTGATATGGACATCTTGCGGGATAAAGACTTTACCTGAAACAAGCTTAACACGGCAGATGCTGCATTCACCGGATCTGCATTTTACCGGTACAACAATTCCTGCTCTTTCAAGAGATGAAAGGAGTGTTTCCCCTGATTTTGCTTTAATAGTTTTAGCTCCTTTAACTTTGACTGAAAATTCTTCGCTACCATTAAGATTTGAAGGCCACCCTGATTCTTTTGTGATGTCTCCGGCATTTGAAAACATTTCTTTTCTAATCCATCTCCCGGGGATATTAAGGCTTTCAAGCTGCGGTAAAACAAAATCATACATTGCCTGTGGACCGCAGATGTAGTATGTGCAGTCAGCGATATTTGGAATTTCTTCTTTGATACATTTAGCATCAATAAAGCCCTGCTTGCCTGTACATGTGGCCTGGGGTTGTGAAAATACAGGTATATATTTAATGTTTTTATTTTTTGATGATATTTCAAGAAGCTCTTTATGAAAGATAATATTCTTTTCATCACGGTTCCCGTAAAATAGTGTAATCTCTCTATCTAAACCTGCATCATTGATTTCTCTAAGCATGCTCATAAATGGAGTAATCCCGCTTCCTCCTGCAATGAATACTGATTTTTTACTATGAAATATGGGATTATAGTAAAACTGTCCTGAAGGTGAGGAAGTTTGTATTTTATCTCCTTTTTTTATGTTATTAAGCAGATGATCCGAGAAAAATCCATTTTCGATCTTTGCTACTGTTATATCATAATAAGCTCGCTGTCTTGGAGATGATGAAATACTGTAGGGCCTGCTGGTTTGTATATTCTCTACTTCTCCATATACATTGATATACTGGCCTGCCTGAAATGGCGGCAGGTATCCATTCTCAGAAGAAAGCCTGATTGTTTTCACATTGTCTGTTTCAGCAATAATATCAATGACAACAAGATTGAGGTTTTTTGGATGATACCTGTCTATTATTTTATCGGTCTTCCCTTTGTGCGAGTGGTAATCAGTACCATATTTACGGTTTATTTCTCTTTCTGTGATTATCTGATCAAAGTTCTCTATATTTTTGAAATAACTTTTCATATTATTTAACCTCTTCATTCATTTGTTTCAGCAGCTGTCTGCCCAGTACATAACCTGATGTAAGTGTGGGTTGAAAACCATCCCAGCCTGTCCATGTGCCGGCAAAGTGAAGATTTTTAACAGGTGAGTCTGTTTTGAAAAATATTCCTGAATTATTGACAGGTGTTTCAAAACCATAGATCGCTCCGCCAGGATGGCCAAGATATCTCATATGAGTTATTGGAGAAGCTATCTCCATCTCTTCAATATGGCTTCTTAGATTTGGAAAATGTTTTTCAAGCCTGCTTATGAGGGTTTCTGCGCATTTGTATTTCATTTCATTATACTGTTCTGGTGGAAGTTCAAGCCACGGTTCAGCGTATTTAAGAGCTACAATGGATATTTCACTTGTCCCCGCAGGAGATCCTTCAGGATTGTCAAGAGTGTAGCAGCTTAAAATATAGAAATCTTCTTCTGTATCTATTCTGTAAGCAGACTTAAAGCCTTTATTGACATCTGCCTGTGAATAAAAGACATTAAGGCTCTCTTTAATTCCCACTACATCAGGTGTACAGTCTAGCCCCATATATATGGTAAAAGCTGAAACGCCGATTTTTTGATTTCTCATGTTGTAAAGGGCTTCTTCTGGTATTTCCTGTTCATCCATTAAGTTGACGTAAGTATTTACTGGAGAGATATTTGAAATAATATAATCAGCAGTAAATTGTTCGCCATGTTCAGTAACAACACCAAAAGCACGTCCATCTTTTACGAGTATTTTTTTGACGCCGCAGTTGAACCTGATGTCGCCGTTATTTTGAAGAACAATATCAGCGAGGGAAGATGACATCATTTGAGAACGCCCCTTGACATGATAAGGTTTCATCTCCATATACATGTAGATATTTCCTGCGATTATATCAAAAGGAATTTTTTCCGGTGGAAGACCCATGTAGCACCAGTAAAAATTGGTGGCAAGGTGAAGCATGGGATCAGTAAAAAATTCATTCATTACTTCTTCCAATGTTTTAAGATTGTATTTGAAATATAAGGGGAATTTACCGGTATCTATTTTATTTTCTGGTGTTTTTGAAAGCATAAAAGATTCAAACAGATACTGATAAACCGTATCGTAGAACTTTTTTATATTA
>CAYTLM010000194.1:0-3814 GCA_964438485.1 uncultured Leptospirales bacterium
TATTTTTGATATGTTTGATGGTGCAGTTGCAAGGGCTTTGGGTGTTGAAAGTGAGCTGGGAATGCAGCTAGATTCCCTTGCTGATGCGGTTTCTTATGGTATTGCACCTGGTGTTCTTGCCTATCATTCCTATTTGTACAAGTATCCTGAATATTTTGGAATTATAGGGCCTGGAATTGTTATTGCAGTCCTATTTCCTGTTTGCGCTGTTTACAGGCTTGCAAGGTTTAACTGTGAGGAGTCAGGCCAGGGCTTTACTGGACTGCCATCACCTGCAGCTGGTGTTTTAATAGGTTCAATTTCTGCACTTATGGTTCCTGCATCGTTTTATTTTTATGAAGCTTCTCCTTTTATAATGCCGCTTCATGTTTATTCTGCCATATATATTTTTATAGCATATTTGATGATCTCTGAGTTTGATTATAACAAGCTGTTTTCTGATATATGGAGAGCAGGGAAAACAGCAAGGATTATAGCAGGTACTGTAATAATTTTACTGCTTATTTTTTTTAAAGCCTGGTCAATTTTTATGGTGGCATCTGCCTATATTATTTGGGGGCTTGTAAAATCTTTTTTTGATAAAATGAAAAGGGCTTGAGTTTCTGCCCAGCAGTATGTTTTTTTTGATCTGCCCTGATAATCAGGGCTTTTTTCGTGAATTTGCATGTTAAAATAATTTTAGAGAGTTAGCTATATGTCAGATTTTTCACACTATGATAGCGCGGGAAGAGCAGTGATGGTTGATGTTTCTCCAAAGGCTGTAACAGAGAGGCTGGCAAAGGCAAGAGCTTTTGTTAAGATGAGCAGTAAAACTGTGGATTTGATTGAAAAGAAGATGCTGCCAAAGGGAGATATTCTTGAAGTTGCAAGAATAGCCGGAATTATGGGTGCAAAAGAGGCATCTGCGCTTATTCCCATGTGTCATCCGCTGCAGCTAAGCTATGTTGGTGTTGATATTGAACTGGACAGGGAAAACAGCGGCATAAGAATATTTTCAGAAATAAGGATGACTGGAAAAACCGGTGCTGAAATGGAAGCATTGACTGCAGTAACCATAGCTGCTTTAACTGTTTATGATATGTGTAAAGCAGTTGATAAGGAGATGATTATTGAAGATTGCAGGCTTATTGAAAAAAAAGGCGGTAAGTCTGATTATTTGAGCAGCCTCTGATTGCTTTTTTTGATCTTTCCCTTAAAAAAAATAAATTTTGGTTGAAATTTAAATAGGCTTTTGTATATTTGTATTGTTAGCACTCACTTAGTTGAGTGCTAACAATACGTTTGATTTTCAAATGGTATAAAATAATTAAATTATAAAGATTTATAAGGAGGCTAATGTGGCTATTAAACCAATAGGCGACAGAGTTTTAGTTGAACTGATCGAAGAAGATCTTGGAAAGGTGGGATCATTATATGTCCCTGATACTGCAAAGGAAAGGCCGCAGCGTGGTAAAATAATTGCAGCTGGTGAAGGCAGACTGGATGGAAAGGATTTGGTTCCTATGAGAGTAAAGGTAGGGGATAAAGTTTTATTTGGAAAGTATTCAGGAACTGAACTGAAGTATGAAGATAATGAATATCTTTTGCTTAATGAGCATGATATTCTTGCAGTAATTGACTAATTGAATAAGTAATTTAAAATTTAAAGAAGGAAAGAAGAATGGCAAAGATATTAAAATATGGCGATGATGCTAGAAAATCAATACTGGATGGTGTAATCAAACTTTCAGATGCTGTACAGGTTACACTTGGACCACGTGGAAGAAATGTGGCAATTGACAAGAAATTTGGTGCACCAACAATTACAAAAGATGGTGTTACAGTAGCAAGAGAAATTGAGCTTGATGATTCTTTTGAAAACATGGGCGCTCAGATGGTAAAGGAAGTTGCTATCAAGACTAATGATGTTGCTGGTGATGGTACTACTACAGCAACTATTCTTGCTTCAGCGATTTATAGGGAAAGCCTTAAAAACGTAACAGCAGGCGCAAACCCAATGGACCTTAAAAGGGGTATTGATAAAGCAGTTGAAGCTACTGTTAATTATGTTGCATCTGTTTCAAGAGAGATTAAGGACAAAAAAGAGATTGCACAGGTTGCTGCTGTTTCAGCTAACAACGATTTTGAAATAGGCAATCTCATTGCTGATGCAATGGACAAAGTAGGAAAAGATGGCGTAATCACAGTTGAAGAAGCCAAATCAATTGAAACTTCACTTGATGTAGTTGAGGGAATGCAGTTTGACAGAGGATATATTTCTCCATACATGGCTAATGATCCTGAAACAATGCAGGCAATTCTTGAAGATGCCTACCTCCTTATTCATGATAAAAAGATTTCAACCATGAAGGATCTTTTACCTGTACTTGAAAAAGTTGCTCAGGCAGGAAAGCCTCTTCTTATAATATCAGAAGAAGTTGAAGGTGAAGCTCTTGCAACTATTGTTGTGAATACTCTTAGAAAGACTATTAACTGTGTTGCTGTTAAAGCTCCTGGCTTTGGTGACAGAAGAAAGGCAATGCTTGAAGATATAGCTATTATTACAGGTGGTCAGGTTGTTTCTGAAGATCTTGGAATGAAGCTGGAAAATACTACTCTTGAAATGCTTGGAAGAGCCAAGAAAATTCTTGTAGATAAGGAAAACACCACTATTATTGAAGGTGCTGGAACTCAGCAGGAAGTAAAGGCAAGAATTGTACAGATCCAGAAGCATATTGAAGATTCAAGTTCAGAATATGATATTGAAAAGCTTCAGGAAAGAAAAGCCAAGCTTGCAGGAGGAGTTGCAGTTATTAATGTTGGTGCAGCTACTGAAGTTGAGCTTAAAGAGAAGAAAGCAAGGGTTGAGGATGCTCTTTCTGCTACACGTTCAGCTGTAGAGGAAGGAATAGTACCAGGGGGCGGATTGACTCTTATACACGCTCAGACAGCAGTTCAGAAAATTGTTGATAAGCTTGAAGGTGACGTAAGAATTGGTGCTCAAATAATTTTTAAAGCTATTGAAGTGCCTATGAAGCAGATAGTAACAAATTCAGGTCTTGAGGGTTCTGTTGTTGTTGAAAAGGCAAAAACACAGAAAGCTGGTGTTGGTTTTGATGCATACACATTTGACTGGGTTGATATGATTGAAGCAGGAATTATTGACCCTGCAAAAGTTGTAAGATCTGCTCTACAGAATGCAGCATCTGTTGCTGGAATGCTTTCTACAACTGAAGTTCTTATTTCTGAAAAAGAAGAAGAGCATGCAGGAATGGGCGGCATGGGCGCTGGCGGCATGGGCGGCATGGGTGGAATGGGCGGTATGGGTGGAATGTACTAATTTCCTCTCTGCCTTTTAATATAAAAAAAAAGAGCTGTCCAAAAGGCAGCTTTTTTTTTTGGGGTTCCTGGTATGGCGTATTTTTGCATATATAGCATCCCCCGGCGGAATGAAGTTTATTCTTTAGGAAATCTTTTTCCGCCACCCTCAGAGGGGGTTGATACTTTATTCTTTTCGTTTTCATTGCAGTGGAACAGAAAATTCAGTTATTAAGAAATACTTAATAACTGCCCAGGATGGTAAGAAATATAACACAAATCATTATAATTTACAAATGGTAATTGCTGTTGGTTTTTAGAAGATCAAAATCAATGCTAATGAATTTCAGGATTATAGTCCTGATTTTGTTACTCTTTAATAATTACTCACCTTTGTTTATCACTGTTTTATAGGTTTTTCCACCTTTTTGTACACCCATCATTGAGGTGTCATCAGAGCGGCCATAGTAAAATTCAGAGGCTATGTTTGTTGAACAGGAATAATTCGCTGTCAATT
>CAYTLM010000195.1:0-3796 GCA_964438485.1 uncultured Leptospirales bacterium
ATATGAAACAGAATGATGATGGAAAAACTGTAAGAGCCATGGATGTGCTTGTTCCCAGGCTTGGTGAAATTATTGGCGGCAGTGAAAGGGAGAATGATTACAACAAGCTTCTTAACAGAATAAAAGAGATGGGGCTTAATGCTGATGATTACTGGTGGTATCTGGAATTGAGAAAATACGGATCAGTTCCGCATTCAGGATTTGGTCTTGGCTTTGAAAGGCTTATACAGTTTGTTACAGGCATGCAAAACATAAGGGATGTTATACCCTTTCCCAGGTCTGTTGAAACTCTGGATTTTTGATGCAGATCCCGCTCTTTTGGACTCCTTTGATCATCTAAATAGAGTTAAATTTTAACCGGCTATATTGTACTTCGACTTATGTGTTATGACAGTTCTATTTCACACCTTGTTTTAAACTCATCAAAAGAGATTATTTGAAAATACTTGTTCAGATTTGAAATATCAAAAAGAGTGGAAACTTTTTTGTTAAGCTCATAAACATAGAAATCAATATTATCTTTTTCAGCAAGCTTGGCCATGCTTATAAGCGCTCCAAGGCCTGAGGAATCCACGCTTTCAAGGTTTTCACAGTTTATTCCAATTATTACAGGATTTTTTGTAAGCAGATGTTTGTAATCATTAAGCAGGGGATCAATATTATTAATATTAAGGTCTCCCTTAATTGCTATTTCTGCAATTTTGTTGTTTTCTTTTATTATTATTTTATTCATTAAATTATTAAAACTCCTTTCTGCATTTTAAGCAATTTTTGATTTTACAGGATTCATTTCATTTCTTTTCTGTTATTTTAAGAGTGTTGCAAATGAGTTTTACACAGAAAAAAACATTACCAGCTTTTTTCAATCATAATTTATAAAAATGTTTATTAATGAAAGATTTTTTGCAAATATATTTTCCTTTAATTAAGGCATCTATGAGTATATACGTTTTTACACAAAAATTTTTTGAATTTTTTTTGAGAATAAATTTATTTCGGTTTATCTTTAGACCCCAGCTCCCTAACCCTCTTCCTGACCCCACCCCGGCAAAGCCGGGGTGAGGTCAAAATCAAAATGTGAGTTTTTCTTTATTTCCTGTATGTTGAAATTAATTTTTACAGGATAGCCGTATCTTTTTATAATATCCTCATTAAAAAATTCCAGGGCTTCTATAGGGTAATCCCTTAAAAGATTTTTGATTATTTGATCAGGTATAAGCGGCGGCATAATATTCTCCACAGTTAATATATTTACAGGGATTACCTTTTTCGATCCCTATAAGTATATACGTTTTTATGCCGAATTTTTTTGAATTTTTTAGTTTTATAGCTATCTTAATTTTCAATATTATACTAAAATTTTTATGTAAAAATTCCCTCTTCTCCTTGAGGGGAAGAGGGTTAGGGCGATGGGGTCTCGAATGCGGGAGGTTGGCGTTTCCGCCGGACTTCGAGTGGATCGCAGAGCTGTATCGAGAAGAAGGCGGGGCTCTGATCCTTTTTTATGCCGAATTTTTTTTGAGGTTATCTCGATACACCGACTACGTCGGCACTCGATAACCGTTGATCCACCGTTTACCATGCTCTGACCCCTTTTTTTTTGCCACAAAGCCCTCTATTATCACGATGACAGCGTGTTATTCTTTTATTTAACAATTGTTGACAAGGATAATTTTTTTTGTTAATATTGATTTAATATATAAGTTAAACAGGTGCTTTATGAAGGCATATAGATTTGAAACAAAAGTATCGAAAAATGGGGCAGTTAATTTGCCAATTATACCTGATTTTCATAATATGGTTGTGGAAGTAATAATACTTCCCAAAAAAGAGAATTATGAATTAAAAACTTCTGGAAAAGAATTTATAGCAAAATGGGCCGGGTTTCTTGAAAATGATAATAAAGATGATTTTAAATATAATTATCTTATTGAAAAATATAAATGAAGCGTGTACTTCTTGATACAAATATTATTCTTGATATTGCCTTAAAAAGGGAGTCTTTTTTTAAATTCTCTGCAGAGCTATTTGATTTAATTGATCAAAAAATAATTTCCGCATATCTGACGGCTTCTACGATAACTGATATTTACTATATATCTAAAAGACAGAAAAATCATGAAACAGCTATGCTATTCATTTTTGATATAGTTAATATTATTGATGTAATCGGGATTGATAAAAAAGTTATCCTTGATGCATTGCAAAGAGGAATGAAAGATTTTGAAGATGCTGTCCAGGTATCTGCAGCTATTTTTAATAATATAGATATTATTATTACCCGTAATAAAGCTGATTTTGAAAGTTCAGGACTAAAAATATACACTCCTGATGAGTTTATAAGTCTGTAGGTATAATATTATATAAACTTTTAAATCCTCCCATATACTGGTATAGACTTTTCCTTAATAAAGGGGGTTATTTAATGCAAAAGATGAACCTTTTCCTGATAATAATAACAGTAAATTGAGTCGATAATAAAACCTGGAGTTTAATAAAGGGCTGAAAAATTTATTGACACTGTTTGACTGAGATTTAAACTGTACAAAGTAAATGAATAGTCTAAATAATATATTTTTTTAGACAGGAGGTAGATTTTGTTTAAAAAACATGAACTATATATTAAATTATTTTTTTATACTCTTGTTGTTTTTATCTTTTTGGCAACAGGGTGTATGCCTCCGGAAACTGAATTTGCTACTCCTGAGTTTAAAGGACTACGGTCAGCTGCAACTGAAGGACATTATAGGGATCGCGTTGGAGTGAGCTGGTCAAAGGTTGAAGGCGCGGCCACATATACCGTATTGCGCGGAACATCAAAAGAAGGTCCTTTTGAGGAAATTGATGTTATTGATTCCAATGATCCCCAATGGCACATAGAGAATGCTGGAGAATCTGTTATATATCAACCTCCCCCGATTCCTGTTATTTGTCCTGATGATGAAATTGATCTCAGTGACCCCAGATATTTTAATATATCATATACTAGTGAAGTAGATTTGATTAAAGGAAAATTTATTGCAGGGAGTCAGACTCCCCAGCTTCGCATAATTATGGGTTCAGGTTTGGATTCTGGTGCTGAGTTGAATTTTGTTGTATCTTTTCCAGGAGGAACATGGGGAAAGAGCTATGATGCTGAAGAGGTCATGTCAAGAATAAATAGTGCGGTTGGAAAAAATATTTGTAAAGTTGCTCCTACTGGAAAATATCTTGAATTCAGCTCTGAATGGGGTCCTATTGCCTTTATAAATGAAAAAAATTCTCTGTTTTATTCACCTATAAAATATTTTATAAAAAACAGTGTTGGGAATGATCAAATGCTTATTGTTAATAAAGATGGTACTAAATCTTTAAATAAAAAGGATTTTACCGGCAATATGGCTGACTACCTTGGTAAACCTATCCCTTCTGATCCTGATGCTCCTCCAGTTTATATTACACCTGATCCAGTTGTTATAATGAGAACTTTCCCAAAGGAGGATAGCTACTACTATGATGACATGGACATAGAATTTGGCGTGCATTATTTTTACCACGTTGTTGCACGGCGGGAAAATGGGAGCTTTCTTTCCATGAGCCCCTGTATGGAAGGGTACTATGTTTCTGCCTCAGCTCCATCTGAGCCAGAGAATGTAACAGTTAGTCAGGGGGATTTTACTGACAAAGTCGAGGTTTACTGGGACACAGTAGATGGTGATGATATTACATATAATGTGTACAGGGCTTTGACATATCCTGGTACCTTTGATTCTGATGCTCCACTTGCAGAGGGGTTAAGTGAAACTTTTTTTGAAGA
>CAYTLM010000196.1:0-3793 GCA_964438485.1 uncultured Leptospirales bacterium
ATTTATAATAAAAATAAGTTCCTGAGCTTTTATGCGCAGTTCTTTTGCAATTTTACTATTTTTATTTGTCTCAGGATCAGGCTCAATTATGCGGTATTCAGCCAGGTGAAGTCCCCTGTTTTTTGTAATTTGAGCTCTGGCAATCCCTTTTAGCTGTAGTTTTATATGATTATTGGTTTCTATAATTTCCGATATTTCAGCAAGGGTTGAAATTCTCTTTCTTAAAAATAAAATATCAAAAAAATATCTGGTTGAGAAAACCAGAATTTTTTCATTTTTTTTGAGTGCAGATGAAAATCCTGATTTTCTTAAAGTCACAGTTATGGTACAGTGAGGGAACAGCACCTTTTTTTTCAGGTAAAAAAGCTTTGTCTTTTTGTTTATCATCAGTGATGTCATCTTTAAAATATTATTATAGTCTATATTTAGGAAAAAAAAGATTGTAAAATTTGTCAATATGTATATGCTTGAGATATGGTTCAATTTTAAACGCATCTTTTTTGTTTTTTAAAAAACTACAGATAAAAATTGTTTGAGAGGTTAATTAATATGTCATCAGATAAACGTAAAGAGGAAAGAGTAAAAAAGAAAATTAAATCAGAGGTTATAAGCGAGGAGCTAATAAGCTACAGCTCTACTGTTGACTTGAGCAGTGGTGGAATTTTTATATCTACTCCTGAACCGCTTAAAAGCGGCTCAGAGGTCAAGCTTTCAATAAGCTCCCCTGAGGGTGAGAATATTGAAGTAAAAGGCCTTGTTCGATGGCTTAGAGAGGATGAGGTTGCAGATGGAAAAACAGGTATGGGTATTGAATTCATAAATCTTTCTGAAACAGATAAAAGAAAGATAGAGAACATTATTACGCAATAAAAAAAATATTAGAACAGTTCCATAATAGCCTCTGCCATGATTAAATGTCCTGCTTCATTTGGATGAATTCCGTCATTTTGTACAAGAAAGGGAAGGCTGGAACCCATGGCAATTCGGTTTTCCCAGAATTCGTGAATCTTCACAACTGGAACTTTGCACTCTTTTCCGCATTGAATGATGCGATCATAAAAAGTATAAATAATTTGATTCTGTTCCTTGTTTTCAACAGTGGTAGATGTTACCAGGATAATTTCGGATTCGGTTTTTTCCTGGATTTCTTTTACAATCCGGGTAATATTTTGGTAAAACTCATCTGTGGTAAAGCCTGAATAAAGGTCATTAAGACCAAATTGGATTATTACCAAATCAGGATTGTGGCGGATTACATCCTGCCATACTCTGTACATTCCTCCACGAGCTGAATCTCCGGGGCTTCCCCCATTGATAAGATTGAGCTTGGCTAGAGGATATTTTTCAGAAAGCATTTCCCTGAGGCAGCATATATAACCCTTTGTAACTCCCCATCCGTATGTAAAGGAATCACCTAGGGCAGCAATTGTAAGCTCATCGCCTTTTTTAATTCTTTTTAAAAATTTAACAGGTTTCATTAAACCCTCCGGAACTATTCAATAGAGAGCGATATTTTATCAGCTCCATTAAAAATGTCCAGATAATATTCAAATTTAAGCTTATATTTATATAAGTTTAAATTGTCAGGGAATTGTTTGCATGCTAATAGAATTATATAAAAAAAAATGTTAAAAAAGGAATGTTTTTGAAATTAATTTTGCATTTTTATTGCTTTTTGTTTATTTTTAATGTAAAATATTTAATATAATATTGTTTAAAAATGATTTGTTGCAAAATATTATATTAAACAAATTTCAAATTTCAGGAGTCAGCAATGAAGATCGAAATCACAATTCTTGGCCTGTTGATGGATGGGAATCTCTATGGTTATGAAATTAAAAAAAAGATAGTCGAAAGACTGGAAGATTATGTAGATATTAAATTTGGTTCTATTTACTATGCTATTAAGAAATCTGTTGAAAATGGATGGGTGAAAAGGGTTGGAACTGAAAAAGAGAGTGGTAATCCTGAACGGTATGTTTATGAAATACTTCCTGCTGGAAAAAAATATTATAAAAAATTATTGAAACAGTATTTTGAAACAACCTTCATTCATTTTGATGTTGATATTGTTCTTATGTTTCTTGATTCTCTTTCAGATGAGCAGAAGGAGCAGTTTCTTGAAGAGCGACTTTCCCTTATTAAAGAAAAAATTGATGGTATAAAAGAAAAGATTGAAAAATCATCATCTGAAAATAATTCTTACAGGCATATTCATACCTATCTTGAACATCATCTGAAAGCAGAGCTTAATTGGCTTAAAACATTGAAATAATTAATTGAGTATTTCAATTATAGGATTTAAAAATTCAGCATTTTTTTTGTATGCAGCTTCACTAATTTCATTTTTAAGTTTGCTTATGTCAATTTTAATTTTATCAATCTGCCCTGGATTTTTAGCAGGATCATTATCAGGACTCTCCAGGGTTTTTTCAAGAAGAGCCCTGTTAACTGTGTTGATTTTAATAATATTAAAATAGTGTCTTCTGGCCATGGAAAGGGCTATGCTGTTTAAAAGGTCTCCTTCTTTTTCGCAAATTTCACGAAGCTTTTTTTTCTCGATAACTGAAATTACGGTATTGTTGTTGGCTCGTAAAGTAGCAGTTCTTTGTTCATTTAGAAGAAGGGCCATTTCCCCGAAAACCGTTCCAGGCTGGTCAATTGTAGCAACCTTGTTTCCCTTGATTTCCACATCAATTGATCCTGCCTGTAGAATATACATCTCCTCGCCTTTTGTGTCTTCTTCACATATTATGGAGCCTCTGGGATATTCCACCAGGTTTTCTGAAAGCTGATGGGAGGTTTCAACAGTAATTGATTGCTGGGATTTGCTAAAAGCCTCTCCTCTTTTGTAGGTAAGGGTGCTTTGGTGTTTTTTTAAAACATCGTTGAGCCATGGATGCCTGCGTTTTTCATATTCAGCTTCAAGGTCATAAACAGCTTTGTAGTATGAAATCGCCAGGTCTTTAATTATTTTTTCAATCCCTTCAAGGGAGTTAATGTTTTTATTAATAATCCGGTTTGTTAAAAGCACCTGCTGAGCAAGTACAATTGATGTGTTCATTAAAAAAGGGAAGGATTGCATGCCTTGAAGAAATTTTTTTACAGATATTTTTTTTATGGAGCTGTTAGAGGGTGTGATAGCGGTTTCTATACGCTCTGTGGGCATTGAAAGCATGTGAGTAAGAATTATTTCAGTAGATCCTATTATGAGATTATTTCCATTAATAGAATATTTATCCATATTGGAAGCATAAAAATATACATTTCCCTTTTCAAGAAAATAAGCGTTATCTGGTGAGCTATCAAATGTATAAAGTTTTAAAAATTCTCCAGACATTGTATCTTTATATTAAAGAATTTTATTGATAAGATTTAACAGGGCTTCACTGCTAAAAGGTTTTGTTATATATGCATCAGCATTAATATCTTCATCATTAAGCTTGATTGTATATTCATTTAGCGCACTTATAACAATTATTCTGGAATCAGGATACTTGGATTTTATTTCTTTAACAGCATTGATTCCGTCCTTTCCACCCATGGTAATATCCATTGTAACAAAATCAGGCATTAGTGAGGTGTAAAGGTTTATGCCATCCTGACCATTATCTGCTTCACCTGCAATGGTGTGACCCCCGGAGGTGATAATGTCAGAAATAATTCTTCTCATAAATTTTGAGTCATCAACAATAAGTCCTGCTGCCATGAAAAACCTCTTATTTTATTTTATTAACATACTTGAATTCAAGTAGCAAGTGCAACCCTTTCTTGCTAAAGAAGGGTTGACTGC
>CAYTLM010000197.1:0-3790 GCA_964438485.1 uncultured Leptospirales bacterium
TCCGTTACAGTTTTATTTAGAACGCTTTTGCAGCTGGAGTGACCTTATAATGAATTCTTCAGAAACCTATAGGTCCATACCGTCTTCTTGTTCGAAATCATTAGCTCACACAAGATTACATTTGCGAAACATGAATATTGAGATCCATTCATTAATTGAATGCATGAATACTGGTCTCAGTTGTGATATCATAGATCAGCATTGGAGATTTATCAAAGATAAAAATGTGTTTTTAATCAATTGGTTTGACTGTATCATAAAATATATGAGAAATGATATTAAACTAAGTTTTTATAAGTCTAAAATAAATAAAATGTATGAGAATCAAGTAAAAGAATTGGCGGCTAAACAGCCTGTGTATGTAATTTATAAATAATTCGGCGGGTAATTCATAATCGTTAAAAAAATATCCGGTATTTACGGATAAAATAAGGGGAAGGTTTAAAATGTCTTTAGAACCGGATATATAATAGATTCCATTGGTTGCGGGGGTCAGAGCATATTAGATGGAGCTTTCCCTCTTCCATGAGCCTGTAACGGTTCTGTAAAAAACGCTTGCTATTTTTATCCTTATGTATAATGATAAAATATATGAATAATATCACTATCGAAAAGGATAAAAGCTTTTAAATAGGGTTTAAATGTTTGCTGATTTTTTTTAGATCAGTGGGTGTATCAATATCATTTTCCCAGTGCGCTGCATTTTTTGTTATGATAAAGAGTTTTCCTGCAAATTTGCTTACATCAAAATTATAAACTCCTGCTAAAATATCAAAGAGGGAATTGATAAAATCTTTTTCCCTGATTTTCCGGTTTTTTACCTGTTTTATCAGATCGAAATTTTTTGTTTTCATCAGATAGTATATTATTTTTGAAAAAACACTGGGTGTTAGTGCTTTTCGAAGATTGTAGAAAAGATCCAAAGCTTTTTTGTTTATTATTTCGTCCATGCCAGGATCTTTTATCATTGCACCTGAATTTCCAATTCTCGCCTGGAAATTTTCAAATCCCACAAAATATTTAAGCTTTCCTTTATTTTTTCCTCTTTTTATTAATCTGTGCCTGTATGTAAGGCAGCTATCAGAAAGATCTTCATAGCGCACTATTCCAAAGATCATGTTTATTTTTACTCCGCGATGATCTTTTTTTTTGTGTAAGATATGGCTGTAGCTTTCATGTATCCATTCTATATCTTCCGAGGTTATGCGGGGAGTGTCGCCAAAAAAAACATCCACTCTGTCTCCATAGTCTATGTCTCTTGTGTAAAAGTCTTTCCAGTTTCCTCCAACTGAGCTTTTCATTTGTCGCAGTTCAAGGCGCGGATAATCGGTTATATTTATTGCTTTTTTTATGCTTTCAATGTCATTGTAGAGGTAAATTGTATCATAAATGGGTGCACCTTCTTTTTCAGCTTTTATAACAGCATTAAGGACATATTCAATTACAGGTCTGTTGTTGATTTTTTCCAGAAATTTATTTCGTCCCATGTAAATTATTTCACCGTCATAGGACTGTCGCAGTTCTCTTCTTATTTTAAGGCGGGTAAGCACATCTGGTTTGTCATAACCTGCAAGAATTAGTGCTACTGTTCGTTTTGTATCTTTACATACAGTGTGGGTTTCCAATTATTATATTTCCTCTTTTTTTGATAACAGGTTTAGGTTTTTTAAACAGAATTTTTTATATTTTTATTAAATAATACATGCTGGGAATTTAAAATTCTCCTGTTTTTATTTCAATAAGTTTTTTTGATTTTTTAATTATTGGAAGAAAGTCTGATTTGATTGTTGAGTTAATTTATATTAATTTCCAAATATCATTTATTAATAAATTATCAAATGTCTGTATATAGTCTTTGAGTATCGGTTCTGTAGTCATATTTGGACGTATGTCGCAATAATAAACTCCATCTAATGGGTTTAGCTTTATAGTATACCCTTTAAAATGTCCTGGCAAAAACGTTGTGTTGATTTTATACACATCTTCTTTTTTTGTGTTTTTTCTTTGAACATCATTTAGGAAAATTGCAATGTGAGGAGTTTGTTTTTCAGTAAGTTTATTGTATAAAAATTTATCGATAAATATTTTATCAATTCTGTCTTTGCTTGATGTTTTAATTGATCCAATTAATTTAATATTTTCACCGTTTTTAAAAATTAAATCGTGCTGGTATTTCATCTCAAATAATTTTTCACCATTAATAATTACAGGTACTTGAACTACTCCTGAGTCACAGGCAATGCCGATTTCTTTTAATATTAATCTGATAAAATGTTCGAATAAATCTCCGTTTAGTTTTCTTGCTGTATTTGATTTCCCAGCAGGAAGAGCATCAAGTGCAGCACCAATTGACTGCTGCAGGGTATATGTTGTATTGTTTATTATTTGACGGATTGAATTATCATTCTTATCGATAGTTTTAATATTTTTCAAAATTTTTAAATATTCTTTTGAAGCTTTATCAAATGTTTTATTGTTATACATTAAGGAAGAATTTATTGGGCGAGTAATCTGAAAATTCCCGGATTTATCATATTGATAAAATTGATAATGATTTTCATTTTGTGAGATAATTACGGCCTGTAAATTTCCAGAAATATAGGACAAGTAGTCTTTGCAGAATTTAATAAAGCCGGATAATTCAGTAAAATTTGTTTTATTTGTTGCTTGTTGAACTAATTTTTGAATATTCATCGTATAGAATTTCTTCTTTTAAGGTTTTCAAAATCATATTCGATCCATTTTTCAATTGGCCAGTCTTCAACCAAATCAATTCTGTTTGCAGCCCATTCCAAATATTCTTTTGAAAGGTCGCACGCAAGCCATCTTCTTTTTAATTGTTCTGCGCAAACAGGAGTAGTACCTGATCCACAAAATGGGTCAAGAACAGTATCGTTTTTACTGGATGATGCAAGGATGATTTTCCGTAATAACTCTTCTGGTTTCTGTGTTGGGTGTGGTGTTTTTTCGTGCATACCATTACAGGTTGTTGGAATTTCCAGTACATCTCTTGGTTTTGCACCTAAAGGGTTTGGTTCCCAAATATGATTACTACTTTTATTTTTCCCATACTGGCTGGTTTCTGCCTGTGGGTGACTGGGATATTTTAAAGTGTGCGCACCGTAGGGTATTCTTATTGAATCAATATTGAAGATAAAATTTTTTGATTTACGAAAATGTAAAATGCTTTCATGGCTGCGTCCCCAGTCACTGCCCAAATTGGCTTTGTTTTTATAATGCCAAACAATCCATCTACAAGATTGAAAATATTTTGATGCTGGATGTTTTAAGTCTGCTAGTATTTCAGAAAAACCACAGATATATAATGTTCCGGTCTTTTTAAGTATTCTTGCTGCTTCGCTAATCCATTGCATTGACCAGTCAATATATTGAGTTTGACTTTCAAACGTATCCCAATCAGCTTTTTTAATGTTATATGGTGGATCGGCAAATATTAAATCAATGCTTTCACTTTTTAATGATTTTAACCATTTTATACTGTCGCCAATCCATAAAGTCCCGTTAGTATGGTTATAAAATTTCTGAAATTCTAAATTATTGTCAATTTCGAGTATATGACCTTTTTGTTCCTCTTGAAACAAGGTAATTTCATTTGATTTTACCGTATTTCTCTTAAAAGTCATATTATAAAACCTCCTGTAATTTAGCCTGTTGGCTATTATCTAATAAAGCAGTGAAAGGAACTTTTGTTTTTATTTCAATAAGTTTTTTTGATTTTTTTAATGAACCATTTTATGTTTATTATGATGATAATCATTCAATAGTTGAA
>CAYTLM010000198.1:0-3711 GCA_964438485.1 uncultured Leptospirales bacterium
AATAATCGCCATCTTTTACAGCTGTTGCTGCTGTGCCTCCTGAATCAGAACCTGCGCCTGGCTCTGTAATTGCAAATGCGCCAATATGTTCACCAGAACAAAGCTTAGGCATATAATTTTTTTTCTGCTCATCTGTGCCAAAATAATAAATTGGTGAAATACATAAGGAATTATGTGCTGAAACAATTGTACCTGATGAGGCACAAACCCTGGAAATTTCCTCACAGGCTATGGCATAGGAAACATAATCCATGTCAGCTCCATTATATTCAGATGGATACACTATCCCAAGAAGTCCCAGGTCAGCCATTTGTTTTGTAGTTTCAAGGGGAAACTTATGGGTTTTATCAATTTCTATTGCCTGCTCTCTCAAATTTTTTTCCGCAAAACCACGACACATATCTCTTAACATCAATTGTTCTTCTGTTAATTCAAACATCACATCCTCCTATTATTCCTCTTTGCAATTTTTTTTCATATTTTTTCTGCGGTTCTATACAAATGATCTTTTGTTAAATACTATATACTAAATTTATTCCTTATAATCAATAGCTCTTAAGTAAAAATTTATGTAGATTAATTCATGGTTTTTCTGTAGTAACTATGCATGTATTTGTAGCAAAAACTTACACAATGAGGGCTTTCCTTTTATCAGCACTATTTTTATTTTGTTTCAGATTGACAATTATATCAAATGAAGATACATTTAAGTATAATTACAAAAAACAGGAATATTATGACACAAAAGCCTTTACTGATACTTGAAGATTACCCCGATGCCCTGGAACAGGTGATTAATGCCCTTATAGAAAAAGGAGAAGTAAAAAAGGGAAAATTACCTGAAAATGGAATAAGCAGAGCAGTCAGAGAAAGGGAGTTAAAAAGAATCAATGAGGAACTGGATCTTCTCATTAATTCACTGCCAGAGATTATAATAGGCGTATCAGTAAAAGACAGAATTACCACCTTTAATCCCTGTGCAGAGAATATTTTCGCAATTAAAAAAATAAATATCCTGGGAAAACCATTTTATGAATCAGGAATAAAATGGGACTGGGATATAATTTATGAATCAATTTCCAGATGTATAATCAATGAAAAAACTATCCGCATAGACGATCTGCGCTTTGAAAACAGCCAGGGAAAAACCGGCATATTAGGCCTTACTGTAAACCCCCTAAAAAGAGGCGGATCAGTACCTGCAGGTTTTATAATTATAGGCAAAGATCTTACTGAACAGCGGATTATGGAGGCTCAGCTCCTCCGGTCAAACAAACTTGAAGCAATAGGTCAACTCGCTGCAGGTATTGCCCATGAAATTAATTCCCCTCTCCAATACGTGGGAGACAACCTGAAGTTTCTTAACAAGACACTGGTGGGGCTGCTCAACCTTCTTGATATATACCAGAGGGGATTTGAATCAGATTTAGATAAAAAAAATTTTGACCATGTACTAATAGAGGCTGAAAATCAGAAAAATCTTATAAACCTCCCATTTCTGATCGAACAGATTCCCACAGCCCTTGAGCAAACCCTTGAGGGTGTTGCCCGCATTTCCACGATTGTGCAATCAATGAAGGCCTTTTCGCATCCAGGCACAGGTGAAAAAATACTTACAGATATTAACAAAGCCATAGAAAACACAATAACTGTATCTCGTAATGAATGGAAATACGACAATGATCTGGTTTTTAATCCTGATAATTCCATACCACAGGTACCATGCCTTGAGTCGAAATTTAATCAGGTTATTCTCAATTTAATTATAAATGCGGCAGATGCAATCCGGGACTCAAAAAAGAGAAAAAACAGCAAAGAAAAAGGAATAATCACCATAAGTACAGGTCTGCATATGGATTACGTTTTCGTAAAAATTGAAGATAATGGAGGGGGAATACCCGAAGAGATAAGGGAGCGCATTTTTGATCCCTTTTTCACAACCAAGGAAATAGGAAAAGGAACAGGCCAGGGACTCAATATATCACACGCAATAATAGTTGAAAATCATGGCGGAATCATTTATTTTGAAACTGAAACAGGAAAGGGAACCTCCTTTATAGTAAAACTCCCTCTCCAGGAGATTTAGCAGATGAGCCTAAAAATAATATTCGTTGATGACGACAAAAATCTCCTTGAAAGCATAAAGCGCATACTCGCGGTTGAGCGCACTGATATAACCTTTGTCGCGGCTCTTTCAGCTGATGAAGCTTTACAGATTCTCTCCCTTGATGTCTTTGACGTTATTGTAACAGACCATAAAATGCCTGGAATGGACGGGCTTACCCTTCTTAGCATTATCCGCTCTCAATATCCATATATGAAAAGGGTTATGCTTTCAGCCCAGGTTAATGAAGAGATTCAAAAGGAAGCAGAAAGCATTGCAGACTTATATATCTCAAAGCCCTATGATTCAGTCGCCATAATAAATAAAATTGAAAAACTTTTCAAATAAAAAACAGGATGGCAATGCCCATGAAAAAAATACTCCTTGTTGATGATGAAAAAAATATACTTGAAGCGTATAAAAGAAACATGATGAATGAATTTGAAATCCTTGCTGCTGAATCAGGAGAAGCAGCACTGGAATTTTTCAAAAAGGATAGCAATATTCCTGTTATAGTAAGCGATTATAAAATGCCCCACATGAACGGGATTGAACTCCTTGAAAAAGTGCAGAAAATTTCCCCTGATACTGTCCAGATTATGCTTACAGGCCAGGCAGAAATGAATGCTGTAATAAACCTGATTAACAAAACCAGAATATTTCGTTTTCTTACAAAACCCTGCTCATCAGAAGACCTGATTAGCCACATTAAAGACGGATTAAAACAGCATCAGCTTATCACCTCTGAAAAAGAGCTTCTTGGGAAAACCCTTAGTGGAAGCATAAAAATTCTTATTGACCTTCTTGCTCTGGCAAAACCCCAGGCCTTTACAAAGGCAAAAAAAATCAAAGATCTTTCCAGAAAAATATATCAACACCTGAAAGCTGAAACAAGCTGGCAGATGGAAATTGCAGCCACCCTGTCCCAGGTAGGAACAGTGACCATACCTGATGATACATTAAAAAGATATTACAAGGGGATAACCCCTTCAGCCGATGAAATGATAATGTACAACAACCATCCTTTAATAGGAGCTGATATGATAAAGAACATACCCCGCCTTGAGAAGGTGGCAGAAATAATAAAGTATCAGCTTAAAAATTTTGATGGCACCGGATTCCCATCTGACCCTATTGCTGGAGAAAGTATTCCCCTGGAATCAAGAATAATACGGATTGCCATGGATTTTGACAGCTTAACAAACAAGGGTAAATCTAAAGATGAAGCCTTTAAAGAAATGATAAGAAAATCCGACAGCTATGACATAAATCTGCTACAAGGCATTTCCTGTATACTGCTGGATATTCCTGATAAAAAAAATGATCCCATAATACTTGAACTGACAATTGATGAACTTCAGGAGGGAATGCTCCTTGCCGAAGATCTGGTTACATTGGACGGAAAAGTCATCTCCGGCCAAAACCAGATATTAAACGAGCCCCTTTTAGCCACATTTTATAATTACGCTAAAAACGGACAGATAAAAAATACAATAAAAGTAATATTAGCAATTGACTGACATAAACAGTTTAATGCTAATCTTTCTTAAATAAAATCAGTCTTCTATTTTATTGCTTCTTCTCCAGATATTTAAATCCTGGGCATT
>CAYTLM010000199.1:0-3705 GCA_964438485.1 uncultured Leptospirales bacterium
TCATTTTTTCCAAACGCTTATTTATCTCACGAAGAAATTCTTCTGTATTAACAGCGCGTAAATCAGAATCATTGCAAAGCATGGCAAGATCTTTTGTCATAACACCAGCCTCTATTGTGTCAATTGAAGCCTGTTCCAGCTTATCTGCAAAAGATACCAGTTCCTGATTTGAATCAAGCTCACCCCTTTTTCTCAAAGCGCCAGTCCATGCAAAAATTGTAGCCATTGAATTTGTGGAAGTTTCCTCTCCCTTTAAATGCTTATAATAATGCCTCTGCACAGTTCCATGCGCAGCCTCATATTCATAATGCCCATCAGGAGAAACAAGAACAGATGTCATCATGGCAAGGCTTCCAAAAGCTGTTGCAACCATATCAGACATCACATCCCCATCATAGTTTTTACATGCCCAAATAAATCCCCCATCTGAACGAACAACCCTGGCAACAGCATCATCTATCAATGTATAAAAATATTCTATATTCAGCTTTTCAAACTTCTCTTTATATTCAGCATCATAAATATCCTGAAATATATCCTTGAATGTATGATCGTATTTTTTAGATATAGTATCCTTTGTTGAAAACCAGAGATCCTGCTTCATATCAAGGGCATAGTTAAAACATGAGCGGGCAAAGCTGTTTATTGACTTATCTGTATTGTGCATGCCCATTATTATACCTGATCCATCAAAATCGTGAATAGTCTGTTTTGTTATTTCCCCATTTTGAGAAGTAAAAACCAGCTCTGCCTTACCTGTACCCTGGATCCTCTGTTCAACATTTTTATAAATATCACCATAGGCGTGTCTTGCAATTGTAATTGGTTTTGTCCATGTAGGGATAAAGGGTTTTATTCTTTTAACAGTTATGGGAGTCCTGAAAACAGTTCCATCAAGTATGGCTCTTATTGTTCCATTTGGACTTTTCCACATTTCCTTGAGATTGTACTCCCCTACCCTTTCAGCATTGGGAGTAATGGTTGCACACTTCACTGCAACGCCATACTTCTTTGTTGCTTCTGCTGAATCAATTGTAATCTGATCACTGGTTTTATTTCTCTCTTCAAGACCCAGGTCATAATACTCGGTTTTAAGATCAACATAGGGTTCCAGAAGTATATCCTTAATAAATTTCCATATAATCCTGGTCATTTCATCCCCATCCATTTCAACAATGGGTGTGGTCATTTTTATTTTTTCTTTCATTAAAATTATCTCCCTGAATTTAATTACTATATTTGCCAGATACTAAAATTCCCCAGTCCCTCAAAACTTTCAAATCATTTTTGGTTTTAAAAACAAAGCTCATAGGGGAATTATTGGGGAAAATGAAAACTTCATTATCCTTTCTCCCAAGAGAGACCCCCCCCCTAAATCAGCAAAGGGCTTATCAGGCCTCCTGCCTGTCCTTTGCACTAGCTCATCCATGAAGCCTCGTCCAAAGTGGAACTTGATAAATTTTTGTTCACATTTATACTTTACTAAATACTGAAATAGAACAGGCTTTTACTTTAACTACATCTGGTGAAGATATTTATTAACCAGTTTTTTTATTTCATAATTTTTTCCATAGAGCTTTTCACTTAATCCCTTATCATCATAAGCCATAAGCGATTTAGCAATCCCGTCAATAAGGGCTGGTGAAAAAACATCATCCTTTTCAAAATGGGCTCTTAATTCCAGCAAAGATTCTGCAGATTCATAACATGAAAGGGGAAGGGCATCAAGCTGAGCCAGCTTTTCCCTATGCTCCTCAAGAAAAATATTAACATCAACATAAAGCTTTTTAGCATTTTCAAGGGCATTCTCCATTGTCAAACCATGTTTTACACCCACAACAAGACCAGCAAGAAGAAGATGAATATTTGCAGAACCATCAGGACACCTGAACTCAAAAGTTTGCCTGTCTGAAAAATCTTTGAGCTCTTCATCATAATTGGGATTGGCCTTTTTAATCATATCACTTACGCCTACCCAGCCAAGGGGAACCCTGATGAGCACAGACCTGTTTCTGTCACCCCAGCAAATATTTGTTGGAGCCTCCTGATGAGGCACAAGCCTAAGGTATGATGTGGGATTCGTATTACCAAAAGCTGTAAGTGCAGGAGCAAGATCAAGAACACCTGCTATAGCTTTTCTTGCAACATCGCTTAACCTGCCATTTTCTATGGTTGCAGTTTTACCATTTTTATGAAGCTTCATGTGTATATGGAGTCCGCTCCCTGCTTTGCCAACTGTAATCTTTGGAGCAAAGCTTATATTAACACCATGCCTGTTTCCCACCATTCTTATAATCCACTTGGCAATAGTAAGCTGATCTGCTGCGTCCTCAATATTTGTGGGATTAAATTCAATTTCATTCTGTTCATAATACATGTCATCCTCTGAAGTAAAATTCCCCACTTCAGAGTGTGCATATTTTATCAATCCACCTGCCTGTGCAATTGCGTCCATACACTCCCTTCTAATCTGCTCAAACTTGGCAAAAGGCTCGGATTCATGGTAGCCCCTTTGATCCATTGCAGGGTAAAACTCCTTTTTCTCAGAAATGACATAGTATTCAAGCTCGCCCATTACATCCAGGCTATAGCCAGTGCTTTTTTGCAAATTTTTATGAGCATTCATCATTACATTCTCAGGAGCACTTGCCAGAGGGTTTCCCTCTTTATCAAAGTAGGCACAAAGTATATCAAGGGTTGGAATATCAGAAAAGGGATTATGAAAGGCTGTTTTATACCTGGGCACAACATATAAATCACTGGATTTAGCATCTATAAAGGAAAAGAGGCTGGAACCATCAACCCTTTCGCCACAGGAAAGAAGGCTGTCCAGTTGCTCCTTTCCGGTTATTACAAAATTCAAAGTTTTAAGCTTCCCATCACCACCAATATAACGAAAGTTGATCATTCTAATATTTTTTGCTGCAATATATTTCATTAAATCAGATTTGGTAAAATCCTTTGCCGGCTTTTGTAAAAACTGAACAAGAGGATTCGGGTTAAAAGCAAAATCCTGACTTTCAAGAATAGTCATATTATTCTCCAAATTTATAATAAGAGTTCTTTATTGTAATTTTCGGTATATTTTAAATTTAAGTAATTCTATTTATTCCTTTCTTTATCCGTCAAATAAAAAAGCAGCTCTTTTCTTTGCCTTACCTGAATATACCGCTTACTTTTCATAATTTTACATAAATGTAACAAAAGAATTCCTTTATTAATCTTTACAGGAATAAAGCCTGTAATAAATTAAGGTAAAAGGAGAATCACTCATGAAGCCTGTTTATAATGGAAAAACCAAAGATGTATTTCAACTTGAAAATGGAAACTATCTTTTGAAATTTAAAGATGATCTTACTGGAGAAAATGGAGTTTTTAATCCAGGCTCAAACAGTGTTGGATTAACACTTAAAGGAGCTGGAGAAGCAGCACTCAGGCTCACCAGATTTTTCTTTGAAAAACTGGAAGAAAATGGCATACCCACTCATTACATCTCTACTGATCTAAAAGAAACAACAATGACTGTAAAGCCGGCAACGTTTTTTGGCAAAGGCATTGAGGTAATATGCAGATATAGGGCTGTGGGAAGTTTTTTAAAGCGCTATGGAGCATATATTGAAGAAGGAGCTGCACTCGATTCTTTTGTTGAAATCACATTAAAGGATGATGCAAGATCAGATCCGCCCATTACAGAGGACGCCCTTG
>CAYTLM010000200.1:0-3693 GCA_964438485.1 uncultured Leptospirales bacterium
GAGGGATTTTTTATTTATTTTCCTAACTTTCTGAAATGAGCTATATTATTAATTTGCATTTTTGATTAATTTAAAACAGGGATTTTTTAATCCCTGTTTTAAATTTTATACTGCAAGGTATTGCTTTAAATAGCGGATTTAAAAATTAATATGAAATTGCTCTTGGCAGCGTTTTAGCCTCTTCTATCCATTTCTGGACTCTTTTTTCTCCAGGCAGCAGCCTTACAAGTTTTTTCTTTTGATTTGTTTCAACAAGGGCTTTGTACAGATTATCCGGCCTTCTTTTGGAAAGTTCTACAACAGTATCAACTCCTGCTGCTTCAAGAAGATCAGCGTATTCTGAGCCAATGCCTTTTACTCTAAAGAGGTCAACATGATTAACCCATTCAAGAATCAGCTTCCCGCTTATGCTGGAATCTTTTTCAATCTGCTTTCTCCCTGCTGGTGTGGCACCTTTTTTAAGCAGGTCAGATGTTGACTTAACTCCCGCGTTTCTCAACTTTTCTGCATATTTTGGGCCAATGCCTTCAACTTCTTCAAGTTTTGCCATAATCATTCTCCAGTAAACTGTTTTATGTCTATATGTTGAGAAGCATTATTAAATATACTTTTGTGAAAGTCAATTGTTATATTTGAGAGTTAGCCGATTCAATGATTTTATTGCAATATATTAATACATAGTTTAATATATATTACTTTAAATTGACTGTACTAATAAAAGGATGTATCTTAATAAAGGTTAAGGCATATTATTTTGAAAATATATTCCAGGGAGCTGTTTAATGACATCAGATTCAGAAAAAAATAAAACAGATGAAGAGCAGGATGATCTGGATGAGCTTATTCGTCGTGATATTTTACTTGATAGGAAGTTTTCCATAGCAGAAGCAATTGGACGAGAAGGGGGAAATTTTTTAAAAGGGCATAGCCCCATTTCCAGGTTAGATCAAACAATATCCCTTATCAATGTTTTTATAGGAAATAATCTTAATGACTCTTCACGGGTTTTGATGTCAGTGCTTCAAACAATAGTGAAAGATGATCGAATAAGAATTGCAGAATCAATTGAAAAGCCTCGGGAATATCTGCATAACCTTGTTAAATCCTTTATTGACAATCGTGAATTGTTATATGAGCTTACAAGGGAAGTGGATTTTAAATGGGGGCAGATTAATAATGAAAGACCCTATTTTCAGAAGCCCGGAGATGAGCCTCATCCTGATGATGAATATTCGCACGCAATTGTTGAAGGAATGCTTAAAGGCCTGTTGAAAAATATAGAGGAAAATCTTTAATTTTAAAATATGAATTGTCAGCAATCCATTAAAAATAGATAAATACAAACGTTTTGGTCAGAATACGGCATCTGTTATCAAATAATTTTTATCAACAGAAAAAAATGTTTGCCCTCACAATGCTTTTTGCAACTCATGTTTATAAAAGGTAAAAGAATGAAGCAAAGAAAATCTCCCCATACATTGGGAAATAAAAAAATATTAAGTCTTCTCATAGAATACTCTCTGCCAGCTATTACAGCAATGACAGCAATGTCTGCCTATAATATAATAGACCGGATATTCATAGGCCAGGGGGTTGGTGCACTTGCAATATCAGGGCTTGCACTTACTCTGCCCTTGATGAATCTGGGTATAGCCTTAGGTGCGCTTGTTGGGGCTGGATCATCAGCTTTGGTTTCAATACGCCTGGGAGAGCAAAGAGAGGACGAGGCATCTCTTATACTGGGTAATGCAGTTATGCTTAATCTTTTTCTTAGCATTCCCTATTCAGCAATAATGCTTATATTTTTAGATAAAGTTCTTTATTTATTTGGTGCAAGTGATGCCACTCTGCTCTATGCCAGGGAATTTATGCAGATAATTCTTGTGGGAAATGTGTTTATGCACATGTACATGGGTCTTAATCATATTATGAGGGCATCGGGCTACCCTGCAAAAGCCATGTATATCACACTTGGCACAGTAGCGCTGAATATTATGCTTGCTCCTTATTTTATTTTTATTTTGAAGCTGGGCATAAGAGGTGCTGCACTTGCCACTGTTTTAGCACAGATTACAGGTTTAGCTTTGGCTCTTATTCATTTTTTCAAAAAAACCAGTTATCTTCATTTTGTAAGGGGCCGTTTTAAGCTTAAGCTGGATATAATAAAGGGTATTTTTTCTATAGGCATGTCTCCATTTGTAATCAATGTGGGAGTTTCTCTTATTGTGATTGTAATGAATCTAAGCCTTGTGAAATACGGTGGTGATTATGCTGTAGGTGCTTATGGTATAATAAATTCAATACTAATGCTTGGTGTTATGACTATAATTGGTCTTACTCAGGGTATGCAGCCCATTGCAGGATATAATTTTGGAGCTGGAAACTATCGCAGGGTAAGAGAGGTGTTTAAGTACGCTGTTATTGCAGGTACCTGTGTTTCAGTAACAGGTTTTATTTTAGGAGAATTTTTTCCTGTGTACATAGCAATGGCTTTTACAGATAACAAGGAACTGATTGATATATCTGTAACAGGTATGAGAATTGTATTGATTGCATTTCCACTTGTGGGATTTCAAATAGTTACATCAAACCTGTTTCAGTCAATAGGGAAGGCAAAAATATCGATTATACTAACTTTTTCCAGACAAATCATTTTTCTTATTCCAGCTCTTCTTATTCTTCCAAGGATGTTTGAGCTTGTCGGAGTATGGGCAGCTCTTCCATTTGCTGATATTTTATCAGTAATTTTAACAGTCTATATTCTTAAAATACAGGGTAGTAAAATTTTTGGACCATAATTCTATCTGTCTTTGATGGTTTTATTTTCTTTTAGACCCCATCTCCCTAATCCTCTTCCCCTCGAGGAGAAGAGGGAATTGTATTATAAAATTTTTGATTACACTTTAAGCTTTCAGATTTATGGAATTAATAATTCGATATTTAAAAAAAATATATGTCACAGTTCTTCCCTCTCATTAAGGAGAGGGAGGTTAGGAGGGAGAGGTCTGGGGAAGCTATAATAAGTTTTCGTAGCATGTCAAATTAATCGGTAGAGGGCTTGGGTAGAAGAATTATTTTCTACCCTGTAATAAGGTAATCGCAATGGGCAGATGCTACCAGCTTGTTCTCCCTGTTGTAGGCTTCTGCTTCCATATGAACAATGCGCCGTCCCTTTGTTTTAACCCTTGCAGTAATAGTAAGTTCGTCTCCCTGAAAAACAGGCCTGTGATAGCTGGTATTCATGTGCACCATAGATGAAGCAGGTGTTTTTGATGCCATGTAGCATAGGGGCCCAAAAACATTGTCAAAGGCTGCACTCATAAATCCTCCCTGCATTGACCCTGCTGGATTAAGCTGTGTTCCAAGAACAGGAAAGGCTATAGTAAGCTCTGTATCGTCTTTGTGTGAAATAGGCCTTCCTTCCATGCTGGTAAAGCAGGGTGGCGACTGCTGGAGCTTTGGGGCAGGCTCTCTGGAGGGATTGGGATTTTTATTTGTATTTATATCATTCATTATATCCTCTGAATCTCACAGCTTTTATAATCTATTTATTCTCTATAAGAAAGAGCTGTAAGACTTCAAAGGTCAAGGAGTATTTTTAGTTTATTCTTTTATCACATCTCTCTTTTTTCTAAGCTTAAGATTTAAAACCTCTACAAAAAGAGAGAAGAAAACAGCAAAGTAAATATAACC
>CAYTLM010000201.1:0-3687 GCA_964438485.1 uncultured Leptospirales bacterium
TTTTATATGGTTATACCTTTTCATAGGGCTTTTCTTGATGATAATGAAATTAATTCTGTTGCTGAAGTTTTAAGAAGCGGCTGGATTACCATGGGTGAAAAAACCTTTGAGTTTGAAAAAAAATTTGCGTCCTATGTAGGGGCATCACATGCTGTTGCAGTAAACTCCTGCACATCTGCCCTGCACCTTGCCTTAAAAGCCATTGATTTACAGCCTGGTGATGAGGTTATTATTCCTGCAATTACCTTTGTTGCAACCTGGGAGGTGATAACCTATTTTGGCGCTGTGCCTGTATTGGCTGATGTTGAAAAGGAGACCCACCTTTTAGATGTTGATTCCTTTTTGAAAAGTATCACCTCCAAAACCAGGGCAGTAATTCCTGTTCATTATTCAGGTCAGCCCTGTGACATGGACCCTATAATGGAAATTGCCCGTTCAAAAAATATATGGGTAATTGAGGATGCAGCACACTCTTTGCCAGCCTATTATAATGGCCGCGCTGTGGGCACTATAGGGGATATTACCTGCTTTAGCTTTTATGCTACAAAAACCATTACAACCGGTGAAGGGGGTATGCTTACTACAGATAATCCCCAAATCGCTGATCGTGTAAAAAGATTAAGGCTTCACGGCATATCCAGGGATGCATGGAACAGATACTCCAGTGCCGGAAGCTGGAAGTATGATGTTGAAGAAGCTGGATACAAGTATAATCCAACTGATATAAGCTCGGCAATTGGAATTGAACAGCTTAAAAAGAGCAATGAAATGAATAAAATGAGAGAAGAGATTGCCTCAAAATATAACAGCTGTTTTTCTAAAAATGATCTTGTTGAGATATATCCTATAAGAGAGGGAAGGATTTCCTCCTGGCATCTATATCCTCTTAAAATTAAAGTTGAAAATTTGACTATAAACAGGGATATGTTTATAGAAGAAATGAAGGCACAGGGCATAAGTACAAGTGTACATTTTATACCGCTTTACAGGTTCTCCTGTTTTAAAGGGAGCGGATATTTGCCTGAAGATTTTCCCAACAGCGAATTTATTTTTAACAGGGAGGTTTCTATTCCCATCTATCCAGGACTCAACAATAAAGAGGTTGATTATGTTCTTGATACTTCAATTAATATTTTAGAAAAATATAAAAAGTAAAGATAAAGAGGACTCAAATGAATATACTCGTTACAGGGGCTGCTGGTTTTATTGGCTATCATACTGTTTTAAAATTACTGGAAGCTGGACATGAGGTTATTGGTCTGGATTCAATAAACGATTATTATGAAGTAGGGTTAAAGCATGGGCGGCTAAAGGAAACAGGTATAGATGTTAATTCCATTGAATACGGAAAGTTGGCGCAAAGCGAAAAATTCAGGAATTATAAATTTATTAAGCTCGAACTGCAGGATAAAGAAGGCCTTGAAAAGCTCTATGATCTGTCCAGTTTTAAAAGGATATGCCATCTTGCTGCACAGGCTGGTGTGCGCTATTCAATTGAAAATCCCCGTGCATATATAGATTCAAATATCTCCGGCTTCCTTAATATTCTTGAATACTGCAGAAAGCACAAGACAGAGCACCTTGTTTATGCAAGCAGCTCATCTGTTTATGGGCTTAATGAAAAAATGCCCTTTTCAACATCACATAATGTGGATCACCCAGTGAGCCTTTATGCAGCCACAAAAAAGAGTAATGAGCTAATGGCTCATTCCTATAGCTGTCTTTATGATATTCCAGTGACAGGGCTCAGGTTTTTTACGGTATATGGCCCCTGGGGCAGGCCTGATATGGCTTATTTTAAATTTACAAAAGCCATATACGAAGGGCGATCTATTGATGTTTATAATAAGGGGAATATGATGAGGGATTTTACTTATATAGACGATATAGTTGAGGGAGTTGTAAGGGTTATGGATATAATTCCAAAAGGAGATAAAAGCTGGACTGGGAAAAATCCTGATCCATCTTCCTCCAGGTTTCCTTATAAAATTTATAATATTGGAAATAATAAACCTGTAAAGCTTCTTGATTTTATTAAAGCATTGGAAAATGCAATTGGGAAAAGTGCAATTATGAATTTTATGCCTATGCAGCCAGGGGATGTTTTGGCTACATTTGCTGATGTGGATGATCTTGTTAAAGATGCCGGATTCAAGCCCTCAACTACTATACATGAAGGTGTGGGACTCTTTGTTGAGTGGTACAGGCAATTTTATAAATTAGGGTAGATGGCTATATAATTTGGAGTAATAAAAGAAGAAATCGCTTGTTATGCAAGGGCATTTTTTTAAAAATTTTATTAAAAACCGGATTTTTTATATTTTAGCAATTTAACTTATCCTGAGCATTTATGACAGATAAAATTATTGACATTGCAGCACATTTATATTAAGTATTACTAGTGAACTTATTTATTGAAATAAATTGGAGAATAATATGAAAAGGATTGCCTCTTTGTTGTCTTTTGTTATGATTATGGTTACTGTCTCTTTTGCTTCTGAAGCAGATAAGCAGATAGCCAATCTTAACCCGGCTGGTGATGAAAAAACTATAATTGAAGCATCTGATTGGGCTGCTGAAAAGAAAGAGAAAAAGGCCCTGGATAGCCTTATTGTACTTGCTTCTGACAGCAGAGATATGGTTCGTCTTCATTCTATCATGGCATTGGGGTATATTGGCGAGGAAAAGGGGGTTGATGTTCTTAACAATGCGATTTTAACTGATAAGAACCCAACTGTAAGGTATGCAGCTGTTCTTGCTACACTCAAAATTGGATCTTCAACATCTATTCCTGTATGGCATCAGGCAAAAGAATCTGAAACTGATCCTTTTATAAAGGATTTTCTTTCTAAAATGGATGATAAGGCCCAAGGTAAATAAATAATTGTCAAAAAAATACGAGGAAGTAAAGTATCTTGTTTTTGATATTGAAAGTGTACCTGATGGAAGCCTTATAAAAAAAGTAAAATATTCTGAAGAAAACATAACTGACCATGAAGCAATAACCAGATATCAGCAGGAGATTCTGGAAGGCTCAAATGGCACTACAGATTTTATACCGGTTACTTTTCAGTATCCGGTTTCTGTTTGTATAGGCAAGGTAGCAGAAGATTTTTCTTTAATTGAGATTGTTGTCCTTGATAAGCCTAATTATCGCGCTTCAGAAATGACAAGGCTTTTTTGGCATGGTGTGGAGAATCTTTATAATCATGCTTCAATGGTTACGTTTAATGGCCGTGGCTTTGATATTCCTCTTCTTGAGCTTATGGCTTTTAGATATGGCTTTTCTGTTAAAAGACACTTTAAGGATAAATGGGCAGGCAGAAACCGTTTTGGCACAAAGCATATAGATTTACAGGACTGGATGTCTAATTATAATGCAATAAGAATGAATGGCGGGCTTAACCTTCTTGCTAAGGTGCTTGGCAAGCCTGGTAAAATGGATACAAAGGGCAATGAGGTTTATGGCATGTACTGCAAGGGTCTTATTCAGGAGATAAACGATTATTGTATTCATGATGTTCTTGATACATATTTTGTGTTTTTAAGAACAAGGGTTATGCTTGGTGAAATTACTATTGCAAGGGAACAGGAAATTGTTGCACAGACTAAAAAATTCCTGTTGGATAATAGTCAAGATAATGCTGCTTACAGGATTTATCTGGATAATTGGGGCGACTGGGAACC
>CAYTLM010000202.1:0-3458 GCA_964438485.1 uncultured Leptospirales bacterium
CCTTCAAGAAGTGCACTTGCAATAAACTTGCCATCAGGTGTAAACTCCACAGACTTGGGATGAAGACCGCTTGCCATTTCACCAACCTTTTCAAGAAGCGCACTTTTCCTTTCAAGCTTGTACTCAAGCATGGAGGTTTTTGTTGAAATATCCGCCTTAACCTTGAGATCATGATAACCATCAGAAGAAAGAACAAGCTCATTTATGCCTGTTTCCAAAACTGCCCTTTTTTGAAACTCTGAAATCCTTGAAGCAGCTACCTCATTACCATTTACACTAAGGGTATATTCAGCAGGAAAAACTTTAAACACTACAGCCTTTTTTACAGATGCAATAGTGCTCACGCTTACAAGGGCTATTATTGAAACAAACAAAAGACTTTTAAATATTTTATTGCGCAATTTCATTATAAAAACCTCATTAAATTTTCTATTTCAAATTACTTACAAACCTGTGAGACAGCTTAATTTTTGGCACCAACACTATTTCGCTGCTTATAAAAAACATTACAGTTCCATGCATTAATAATGATTCAGGAATTTTAAATCAACTATTTTTTGTCATAGTAGCTATCAGTGAGATATTCACTATCTTCAGCCTCATCAATCATTCTGTTATAGGATTCCACAATATCCCTGTGTGTAATAATACCCAAAAGCTCATTACCTGATTTTTCTGAAACAACAGGAATATTTTCAATGTTATATTTTTGAATTTTTTGAACAGCTTTTGACAAAGGATCACTACTGTTTATTCCAGGGACACGCAAAATAAGATCATATGCAATAAGAAGATCAACAAGGTCGCGATCCATCAAGGCCTGACGCACATCCATAAGAGTAATCATTCCAAGAAATTTTTTATCATCATCTACAACAAAAACATCCCCATACTTTGCATGCATAATAACCTGGAGCAGCTCCTGAAAGGGCATTCTGTAATCTACCACATCCATGTCTTTGCGAAGAATTACCTCTGCCTTTATTCTCCCAAGAACATCCAGCTCACCCCTTTTTGAAACATCTATGTTGTCAGCCATCAATGCTATTGTATAAATATTCCCCTTTTTGTAATAAAGAACAACAAGATATGAAACAATAGAAACCAGCATAAGAGGCAAAATAAATTTATAATCGCGTGTTACTTCAAATACAAGAAGAATGGATGTAAGCGGCACACAGTTTATTCCAGCCAAAACTCCGCCCATTCCCACCAGTGCAAAAACTGTTGGATCCAGCCTTGCTCCAAAAACAAAATTAATACCTAAAGCATAAGCTGAACCTAAAAGTGCTCCTATAGCCAAAGAGGGCGCAAAAGTACCTCCATAGGCTCCTGCCTGAATAAAAAGTACGAGAAAAATCACCTTGAGAAACAGGATAATAGCAATATCCTGAAGAGGCATTCCTCCATTTAAAACATCATTTATAAGGCTATATCCTATACCAAATATCTCCTCATATTTCAAAAGGACAATTCCAAAAAGCAGGGTTACAGGAAGGAGTCGTAAAAATGGGTTATGAAGGTTTATTTTTACATCAAGAAAATACCTGAAACTTTCAGAAAATTTAAAATATATAAGTGCTATAATACCACATACAACAGCCAGTCCCATAAAAAATAGATAAACATAAAGATCCCCTATTTCGTATTGAGGTATTATAAAAATCCATTCACTACCCATAAAGGCTCTGGAAATAATATCTGCCACAACTGCAGAAATTATCAAAGCACTTAAAGCCCTGTTTCTCATGTCATTAAGAAGTATAACCTCAATACCAAAAAACACTCCTGCAATAGGAGCATTAAATGCCGCAGATATTGCAGCACCAGCACCTGCTGTTGTGTACATGACCATATCATTTTTGCTTAAATTAAACTTCTGACTCATGTAGGAGCCTATACCACTCCCAATTTTTGCTGCCGGCCCTTCAGGCCCAAGGGGCGCTCCTGTTCCTATAGAAATAATAGGGGCAAAAAGATGAAAAACTGTTTCCCTTAATGGAATAAAACCTTTTTTTAAAATAATGGATTTTATTACACTTAACACACCTCCCCTGGAAGCTATTTCCGGGGAAAGAAAAGTCATGAGCGAACAAATAAGCCCCCCAACAACAGGGATAATTATGATAAAATAAACAGGAACATCTACAAACTCCTGTAAAATTCTGTATTCAAAAAGATAACGCATTTTCTCCAGAAGATAATGGAAGAGGATAGCACCTCCCCCTGCAAGCAGTCCCAGAATTATAGAAAGAACAATATGTGATATATATCTGTATATTTCAGATTCAGTATAATACTTCCTGGAAGTCCTGATAATGTTTTTTATGCTTAAAAATATCTCAGTGATTAAAACAGGGCGTTTCATTATATAAGCACACTCATTCCTGTTTCTTTCGGAGCTGAATTAAAAACAGATTCAGCCCCTGTTTTTTTTTCGATCATTTTAATTTATTTCTCTCTTTTTTTAAAATCATAAACTGCTTTCCCTGACACCCTGAATAAAGACATAGCTTTAATCTATGTAAACTTCTGTTTTTCAGGAAACAATCAAGCTCTTACCTGTACTAAAGAATAACCGCTGAAAATCACTGTTAATAGCTTTGTATTTTATTTGCTTTAAAAAATGCATCAATTAAACTACTATAAAATAAAAAAAGTTTATTGATAGATTTCTTTATCCTGAAGATATGTTCAAGAACTGCTGATTAAAATATACCATAAATTTTAATGGAGTACCATAATGTTTTTTAATATAATAAGATTTTTATCAATATCAGTTTTAATTTTGTGCACAACCCCCCTTTTATCACAGGAGAAAATAAAAAACTCAGTGGTAAAAATTTATGCAGTAACAAGCAATTATAATTATGACAGTCCCTGGCAGATGTCAGGACAATCCAATAGTACTGGTTCAGGATCAATTATTTCAGAAAACAGAATCCTCACAAATGCCCATGTTGTGAGCAATCACACATTCATCCAGGTAAAAAAAGCAGGAGAACCTGAACGATACACTGCCAGACTTGAAGCTATTTCCCACGACAGTGACCTTGCAATACTATCTGTATCTGACCCTGCATTTTTTAAAAACTCTGTTCCCATTGATATTGGAGAACTCCCCCATGTAAGAGACAGGGTTGTAGTCTATGGCTTCCCCACAGGTGGTGATGAGCTTAGTATTACAGAAGGAGTGGTTTCCAGGATTGAGCAAAGAAATTACGCACATAGCAATGCAAATCTTTTAGCATGTCAAATAGATGCAGCAATTAATCCGGGAAATAGCGGCGGCCCGGTAATTAAGGATGATAAAATCGTAGGTGTGGCATTCCAGGCAGCAACGCTAGGTGAAAATATTGGCTACATGGTACCAGCACCCATAATACTTCACTTCCTTAAAGATGTTTCAAAAGAGGGGTATGCAGGTTTCCCTGAACTTGGAATAAAAACCCAGCTTA
>CAYTLM010000203.1:0-3453 GCA_964438485.1 uncultured Leptospirales bacterium
ATGTGTTATAAACAAGAACATATCTCATCTCATCAAGATTTCTTATATTATCATAAATTTGTCGCAGCCTGTCTATTTCAGCAGGACGGATTACTGCTCCACCTGTTCCTGTTGCAATATTGACAAGCACTGAATCAGGCTCCTTGATTGAAATTATATAAATCGGTATATAATGTTCTTTTGCATAATCCATAATAATTTCAGGAGTGTACTGTTTAAAGGAATCATCATCAAGAGTACCATCAGTAATAAAAACCACTCCCCGTTTATTAATCTGCGGTACAAGATTGGAAAGAGCTGTGTAAAGTGCAACACCAGTTGACTTGCCATTTGCATAGTCCCTCTTCCTCACAGCATCAAGTGTTTTTCTTCGACTCCAGTCAAAGTTATTCCCTGTCCATACATCGTTGTTAAAGTTTATCAATTCAAGAGAGTCATTCTTCTTCATCTTTTGTAGCACAAAATCTGCGAACCAGGACAAATCATTATGATATGCCCTCATAGTTTCAGATCTGTCTATAATCATTGAAAAAGAAGCGCTCACCGGCTTGTTCTTTAAATAATCTGTATAAAGATTTGTAATAGGAGAACTATCCTCTGTAATTTTAAAATTATCAGGAACGAGTCCCTTTACAGGCTTTCCATCTCTGCCTTTAATATTCATATAAAAAGCAACAACAGGGAATTTTTTTATATCAACAGATGTAATCTCTATTTCCATATTTGTATAAAGTTTTTCAACAGGAGAAAAGCTATATAGCCTGTCAGGTATGGAATCAATAACGTACATATAGCCTTCGCTATCTATGTAAGATGCAACTGAACGCTGGAACCTGCTATTCTCACCCCATGAATCAAAAAGCCTGGTAGTGCTGCTGGAAGTATTGTGTATTATAAGCCCGGAGGTTTCATCTGCAATTACAATGTTTTCACCATTTACAGAAATTCCCCTGGGAGATTTAATCTCCCTGTTTTTTATATCAGTAATATAATTTCCATATTCATCATAAACAGCTATTTTTGCACCATCTGTGTCAGTAACATAAACCCTGTTGTTGAGAAAAGCCACACCTGAAGGATTACTAAACTCGCCTTCATACTTTCCCTTTTTCCCAAAGCTTAGAATAAAATTGCCCTTTTCATCAAATTTCTGAACCCGGAAATTACCACTGTCAACAACGTATATATGGCCTTTTTTATCAAAGGTGAGCCCCTGTGGTCCATGAAAAGAACCTTCATCTGCACCGGAAGATCCAAACTTACCAATTATTTTCCCTGAAGTATTAAAAAAATAAACAGCATTCCCTTTAAAATCAGCTACAGCAAGCGTATCTTTGTAATAATCTATTCCGTATAATCCGCCTTTTATATTAGGCCTGAAAATATCAATACCCTTTCCATTGGGATCGATCTTAACAACCCTTGGAGAGGAAAAAGAAGTGAGGTAAATATTTTTTTCATTATCAAGTGTGATGTCTATAGCATCAGGAAAACCGAACCTTTTCATATCATGAGAACCAATCTCTTTTTGTAAAACATATTCATTGGAAAGGTCATTGCCAGGCGTTGTTCCTCTGTAAAGGAGGCTGTCGATTCTGTTTTTTGCAGCAATGCTGTCAGGATAGATTTGAACGGCTTTTTGCAATTCCTCAAGTGCGCTGTTTTTAAATCCTGCCAGCTTATAGGATCTGGAAAGAAAATCCCTTGCAGTATAGTAATCAGGATACTCCTGCAAGGATTTTTTAAAAAACTCAACAGCTGCGAGATACTGCATATTGTTAAAATATACAATCCCCTTGCGAAAATGCTCCTTTGCCGTCTCAAATTTTACAAAACTTCCATCATTGGAATAAATTGAAGCAGCAGGAATAACCAGAAATATTAAAATATAGATGATTGCAAATAAGCGTTTTAAGGGCATAAAAAAATTTCCTTCCCCTATAAATGGTAAAAATAATATAAATTTTTAGATATTATATTTATCGGCATAACTAAAAAAAACTTCATCTAATAAGACATAATACTTATCTTAAATTGCAATATTGTCAATAAAGAACTTTTTGATTTTAGGAAGTGAAGTTTTGGGAATTATGCTCTGACCCCTATTTCTTTAGCCTTCTTCTCGATACAGCTCTGCGAGCCACTCGAAGTCCGGCAGGAATTAGGAGTCAGATTTTACGCTAAAAACTTAAATACTGTCATCATTGTTGCAAGGATTGTAAACCCCAAAGTCATAAAAGCAAACATCATTGTGAATTTGCTATTTACATCTTCAAAGCGCTTATCTACCTGCTCAAAGCGTTTATCTACCTGCTCAAAACGCTTATCCATATTTTTTTGCATCTCTTCAAAACGCTTATTTGTTTGCTCAAATCCCATCAGCATAAGCTCTCTTTGGCTTTTAAGCTCTTCTTCTACCCGCACTATTCTTTCAATTAGTTCTATTTCATTAAAATAGGAGGACTTTGTAAGGGATACATCGCCCATCCATGAGCCTATATTGCTTTTTATGTGATCTTCTATCTGTTTCAGATCTGTACTGGTTAAAGACATTTCAGGATCTCCTTTTTTACTTATCCTTAAAAATTAAATATATAAACAATATGGGTAAGAGTCAATTATTTTTTGAGGTTACCTCGATTACCTCAAACTCCACTGTCATTCCTGCGAATGCAGGAATCCCATACAACGGATTCTCCCCGTGAGACTACTGAAAATGAATTTTTCTGTAAATATGCCTCCCTTGTTAAGGGAGGTGGCTGAAAGCCGGAGGGATCCCCCCGTATGCTACGCATACGACCTCCGTAATAAAAGGGGTTTTTGAATTTCAACTGTTAAGTTTAAACTAACTTTATGCTCTGACCCCTATTTCTTTAGTCTTCTTCTCGATACAGCTCCGTGAGCTTCCTCCCTTCAATTTTATTAAAGAGCATATATTAAAAAATGTAACTACTCAAAAACCAGTGGTAAAATTGCTCTCCGCCATACCAAACAAATTGTTTATTTATAACTGATCAAATATAATCCAACAAGACAAAGAAATATTCCAATTACACTAAGCAAGGATATCTTTTCAGCAAAAAATATTATTCCAATAGGTATCAAAAAAATTGTGACAATGACATTACAAGTTATCACACCAATGCTCATATTCCAACCAGCTCTATATGCTAATAAAAACCCCAGTTCCAAACCAACTATTGCAAAGCCAAGAGCATAACTTGCCCAATTTAACTCTTTAAGTGCTGTAAATAAATTGGCTTTAGCAGGATAAAAAAAATAAATTAGTATAGAGAATATGAATGCAATAAAGTATGTTACAATTAAAGATAATACCGGATTAACTTTTGATGGTGTTGACTTCTGAATTATATGGTACATAATATTTGCAATAATAGCTAAAGAAATAGATAAAATATATAGATTCATATATACATCCTTAATTTTATATTT
>CAYTLM010000204.1:0-3428 GCA_964438485.1 uncultured Leptospirales bacterium
GGCAATATCTGCATCCAATGCACCTTGACCAAATCTGGCTTACAACACCGTCTTCTCCAACATCAGTGGCTACAACCGGACAAACAGATACGCATGGAGGATCCGGTTTTTTTGGATCATTCCCTTCGCACATTTGACACATCTTGGGAATAAATGCTGCTCTTACATCAGGGAATTTAGCGTCTCTGTCATTTGTTACTTTCATAAGTTCAAGAAAGGCAACCCTTTTTGGTACATCCGAGTCGTCTTCAAAAATAGGCATATTATTTTCCTGGCTGCAGGCAATTGCACACTGACCGCATCCTGTGCACTTATCCAGGTCTATTGCCATTCCCCAGCGTCTTTTCATAGCTACATCTTTAACTGTCATATTTTACCTCTTAACCAATTTTAACACGTGTTGACCACCAGTCTGCTCTTCCTGTCAGAGGGTCAATTTCACTGGACATAATTTTTTTAGGATTTACACCTTTTTTGTTGCCATATTTGGTGTATGATTCATGCCCAAAGCCAAGCGGTATGGCTATTGTATCAGGAGCTACTGTATCTGTTAAATGAACATAAACTTTCCCGATTTTTCCTCTGGCTGACTGCAATATAATTGATCCTTTTTCAGAAAGCCCATATTTTTTCCCGGTTTCCCTGTTAACCTGTACAAGGAGTTTTTCTTTATAGTAATGGCTTGGGTCAATAGTTTTATGAACATAGGGGAAAGCGAGCCCGTCTCCGTCGCCTACCATTGGAATTTCCATTGGTATAAGAGTAAGAGGGAATTCATTATTTTGAGCTATGTTTTTTTCAAGAGTTTCAATGCTTCCTTTAACTTTATCAGTATTAAAGGAGAAGCTTCCATTAGTAGTGGTTTCCCTTCCTGCTAACATATTTGCCTTTAAGCCTGATTCAAAGGGGAATATGTTTTTTGTTTTATCAACCATTTTAGATAGGGCAATGATAATATCCCTTGCGTCTTTGGATTCTTCAAAGGATTTAACAACCGGTTTGTTATCAGATGAGCCGGATTCAAAATAGGTCATTGAAGGAAGAATGTAATCTGCAAAGGCAGCACTGTCATTTATAATAGGATTTAGAGACACAACAAAGGCGTTTTCCATCTTCTTCTTTAATTCTTCACCAAAAACACTTTTGTAAACAGGGTTTGAATTGTTGAGGAAAAGCATGTTAAATGTGCCGTCTTTTATAAAAGCGTCAAGCCCATTAAACTCCGCATTATATGAAATAGCACTGTTTCTTTTTATTTCAACTGCCTTCGTTTTTACCAGAGAATTAAGGCAGTACACTCCAAGTATTTCCGCAGAAGAAGCACTTACTCCTATGCCGCCTTTACCGGCAATAGCAACAGGATTTTTTGCTCTGTAAAATTCTTCAGCGGTTTCTTTTATCTGATCTTCACTAAGCCCTGTAGCAGAGGCAACTTTTGAAACAGGGTAGTTGTTAATAAGCATCTGCGCCCATTTCCCAAATTCAGCACCACTGGAATTGAGCCTTTTTGTTGTAATAAGATAATTTGCTATTCCAAAGGCAAGCACAGCTTCTGTTCCTGGTTTAAGCGGCAGCCATCTGTCTGCTATTGAGGCTGTTCTTGTGCTGATTGTATCAGCGTGTACAAGTTTAACTCCTCTGTTCTTCCAGTTCACATAGGATTGGCGTATGTTACTAATATCACCCCATCCTTCAATAAGCCTTGCTCCAAAGCTTAGAATATAATCTGCTTTATTGAAATCATAATCAATGTAGCCATTGAGTACAGGCGTTTCAAGAGGCTTGTGTCCTGCCTCATAATAAACGTTTTTACCTCCTGCTGCTGTTACAAACCTGTCCATCATAACAGAAGACAGGGATTCGTCTTTGTTTATAGCAGCAATGGTATTTCCCTTTCCTTCGCCTAAAAGTGAATTAAGCCTTGTAGATATTTCTTTTAAAGCCTGTTCCCATGATACAGGTTCAAATTTTCCTGAGCCTTTAGCACCTGTTCGTTTTAAGGGGCTTTTTATTCTTTCCGGGTGGTAAAGGAGCTGTAGGGAAGTTTGACATGAGGGGCAAAGCCCTTTATCAGATTGAAGCTGTAAAGCCCTTTCACCTATTTTTCTTACTCTAACATTGCAGCCAAAGGGGCAGGCGTCATTAGCAGCAGAAACAAATTTTTCCAGGCCTTTGGGCACTTCATACTGATCCTGTGTCCATTCTACAGACATCTGGAATCCCAGGAAAGGAGCTCCGGAAAAAACCCAACCTGTGAGACCACCCGCAAGGGCACCCCCGCTGATCTTTAAAAAGTCCTTTCGTTCTATTTTCTTCATAAGATTAACTTACTCCTCTCAAAGTTTCATTATTAGTCGTGACATACAGCACATTGGTTGCTGATGTTGAGAGCTGTATGACAGTCCATACATGGTCCCATGGTTATCTTCCCTTTAATAAGAGAAGTATTTACAGATCCAGCCTTATCTCCATGACAGGAGACACATCTTGCTTTCTTTGTGCCGTCTTCATATTCGGCTTCCATAACAACCTTATGGCTGAAATAAACAAGATCCGGCTGCTTTGCATATGCAGTCCATGGTTTGTCGCTATCTGCATAGTTGTCGAACATTGATTTTTTTCTTGGCATAGTCCTGTTTTTAGTTGTAGTAACACCGTCCCTCTCATGACAGGCGGTGCAATCTCCTATTGTGGGTATTCCAAGGAATCTGCCATTATCTTCATATCCGTGGCATACGGTGCAATCGTTAATCCCATAATTCTCTACATGAGTTTTATGACTGAAGGGGATCTCTTTAACAGCTTGCGCCTGCATAATGCTGTCGCACCCTTTAACAGAGAGAATATATGAGCCTATAGTTAAGATTATAAAAGGGGTAAAAATAAGCAGCAATGAGCGTCTCACAAAAATTCTCCTTTGTTTTTATTTTTGAAAGAGTTGTAATTCATTACACCTGAAAAGTTTTAACTTACTGGAACCGGTGGCAAAACTACATCTGTTTCACCTTTTTATTTATATTTTTTCAATACAAATATTAAAAATATTTTTAGATAAATGTCAATCAAAATTAAAAAAAAGTCGTCTTTCACAGGAAGATATCAATAAAATTTTAATATTCCAAATTTTTATTGTTACCTTTTTGCATATCTGAAGAAATTTACACCATTTTAGTTATGTCCCTGTGTTGCTGTAATTTCTTCTTTTGTGTTATTACAAGTCTCACATTGGCCGGATGTATACCCCATTTCATCAAATTTTGCATTGATATATTGTGTTGTGTGGCTTTCAAGAGGGAAGTATATTTCTCTGGTTGTCTGTTCTGTGTTTATTGTTTTGATGTAACACCTGCATTTGTCGCATGTATCAACTCTGTACTCTTCTTCATCATCTATGCTGAAATATTGAAGGGTTTCATGGTCGGTGTTTT
>CAYTLM010000205.1:0-3423 GCA_964438485.1 uncultured Leptospirales bacterium
ATCCTGTTACACAGTTGCCACAGCCATCGCATTTTTCTTCATCAATTTTTATTATCTGTCGTATCACTTTGTTCTCCATTTTTTAAGAAAATTTTTGAATTTAATTTTTTATCAGTAAAAATCCATGAGTATATATTGATAAATATTGAAATAAATACATTGACCTGGATCAATTATATAGTAATATTAATGACAACTTCTATAGTAATATTAAATATAGCTTTTTCCCTTAAAATGAGGCATGGAAAAAATTATAATATAAACTATTAATTAAAGATGAGGCTGTATTAAGGAATTGTTATAAATGTTAAGCAATAAAAAAATTAGTTTAAGCGATCTTTTTGCAGAAAATCTGATTTTTGGTGGAATGCCGGAAAAGATGATTGAAATGCTGGAATCAGCTGGCAGATCCCACTCTCTTGTCAAGGATGAAATGATTTTTTTTGAAGGCGACAGGGGCGATAAAATATATTTTTTAACAGATGGTCTGATAAAGCTTTTCAAAACCACTGAAAATGACAGGGAAATAGTTGTCCGTTATGTACGCCCGGGAGAGATGTTTGCAGAGGTAGTTCTTTTTGAATCAGATATTTATCCTGTAAGTGCGGTTGCTTTAAGAGACACAATTGTGTATTATATAGAAAGAGATTTCTTTCTTAATCTTCTTAAAGAAATGAATTTTATGAAGCAATTTATAGGAAATCTTTTTAAAAAAATGAGATATTTGGCAGACAGGGTGGCTTTTTTAAATGCCTATGATGTTGAGGAGAGATTTTTTATTTTCATCAATGAGCATTTTGGGATTGAGCCTTTAATTAAAATAGATTTGTCCAAGGCTGAAATGGCTGAAGCTATTGGGACAATCCCTGAAACCATGTCAAGGGTTTTGGGCAGATTGAAAACAGCAGGCCTTGTGTATTGGGAGAAAAACGAATTAAAGCTGGATGTGGATTATGCAATGTCAGTTGTTGAAAAGATAAAAGTTCATTAAGTTTAGCTGCAGGATGCATCCATATTAATTAAAGATGGAGATTTTTTTATGAATGATTATAAACACGTTGTAATAGTTGGTGCAGGATTTTCCGGCCTTTTTGCTGCAAAAAAGCTGCTGAAAAAAAAGGTCAGGGTTACCATTATTGATAAAAATAATTATCACACGTTTAATCCTCTTTTATATCAGGTTGGTGCTGCTGAAATTGATCCAGGACATATTGCCTATCCTGTCAGGGCAGTTATGCGCAAAGGAAGAAATGTTAACTTTGTAATGGCGGTTGTTGAAAAAATTAATTTTAAGAAAAACTCTGTTTTAACCAGTACTGGTGAAATTGAATACGATTATCTGATCCTGGGAAGTGGAAGTAAACCTGATTTTTTTGGTATAAAAGGAGCAGAAACATCATCTTTTGTTTTAAAGCCCCTGGAGAATGCTCTTAAATTGAGAAATCACATACTCACCTGTTTTGAAAAAGCCAATATAAGTAACAACCCTGATGAAAAAAGAAAACTATTAACTTTTGTTATAGCAGGGGGTGGTGCAACTGGAGTGGAGTTTGCAGGGGCTTTTTCTGAGCTTGTAAAGGGGCCTATTCACAAAGATTTTCCCAATATTCTTTTTGAGGATGTAAAAATTGTTCTGGTTGAGGCAGCATCAAAGCTTCTTTCCGGATATAGCAAATCAACAAGCGACTATGTTGTTTCCAGGTTGAATAAAAAGGGAGTAAAAGTTATGCTTGACTCGCCTATATCCATGATTGACAACAATGGGGTATATTTTGCAGAAAAAGATTCCATTGTATCTGCAACGGTTTTGTGGACAGCCGGGGTTAGCGGATTTGATATACCTTCAGATGTAAATCCTGCTGTTACTCATAATAAGCGAATTAAGGTTAATTCATTTCTTCAGTTTGAAGATATGGAAAACGTTTTTGCCTGCGGAGATATTATACATTTTATGCAGGATAATGATCCCCTTCCCATGCTTGCTCCAGTTGCAATTCAGCAGGGGATTCATGCAGCAAAAAATATTCTTAAACTTATAGATGGCAAAGAGGCCCTGCCTTTCAGATATACCTATAGAGGGTCAATGATCGTTGTTGGGCGAAACACAGCTGTAACGAAAATTGGCAAACTGGAATTTAAAGGTTTTTTTGCATGGGTGTTGTGGCTTCTGATACACATTGCCTATCTTATAGGTTTTAGAAACAAGATTTTTGTTCTTATCAGCTGGTTTACTGATTATATTTTTTATGAAAAAGCAGTGAGGATAATTTTACCATCCTGCAATCCTTCTGATCCAGTATCATGCAAGAAGAAACCTTAAGGAGAGAGATCGGAATTCATCACTTTTTTTTGTAAATGACGGGTGTGCGCTGTTTTGGAAAATGTGAATATGTGATTTTTTCATTTTTGAAGACAGATCTTTCATCAGTTGTTCAGCGTCTTTTATTAATTCATCAGATGCTGATGCTGTTACCAGCACAGGTGTTTTGATCTCCTCTATGTTTCCACACAAGGGAGAAAGTCCTCTGTTGAAAAAAGATAGTTGCATATCACTGTTCCACTGTAGAATTTTTTCCCATTTGGAACCATGCATTCCAGTGTATTGCTGTTTTAGCAGGGAATTTTTAATGCTCTCTCTTAGTCTGATTAATCTTTCCAGATAATCATGATTAAGGTTTTCTCCGGGAAAGCTGTCTACTATAGCCTTGTGTATAATTTCCGGATTTAAAATCATGCTGTTAAGCGCCACATAGGCTCCACAGCCTATTCCAAGAATAGAAGTTTTTTTAAGCTTAAGCTTGTTGCAAATAAGCGGAATAGCAGAGGCATTATCTGCCCAGAAATTATCTCCTTTATAGGGTACTGACTTTCCATGGTTAAACAGGTCAGGTATTATAACCTTAAAATAGCTTGAATAGAATTTGAGCTCCTGATTAAAGAACTTTGAAGAATGGGCATTGTCGTGTATCATTATAATTGCTTCTGTATTGTCAGCACCTGTAACTTCAAAGTGCATTTTGCCGAAATTCGTTTTTATATGTGGCATTTTTACCTTTCCTGAATTGATGAAAAAATATGATATGTTTAAAGAGCAGAATGTATTTATGGACAATAATTTTCAATCAGTTTTCAGTAATATTTTATCTTCTCTGTTTTTATGCAGCAGTGAATTATCTGTTTTTGAGCTTGACTTAATTATTTATATTTAAGTTAATTTTCTGAAAAAATGGATAAAGTTCAGTTCTCAAAGCCCTCTCAGTGCGGAGAGGGCGCGCCAGAGGCGGGGAGAGGTTTTGCACGCCTGTCTTTGGGATTAAATTTTTTATTGAATACTTGAACCTGGCAGAGCTTACAGGAAAGAAGGAATATTTTATATGGTTATACCTTTTCATAGGGCTTTTCTTGATGATAATGAAATTAATT
>CAYTLM010000206.1:0-3403 GCA_964438485.1 uncultured Leptospirales bacterium
ATCCTCTAAAAGATTCATTGATTTTTCAATCATGTGTTTCTCTTCACGCATATAGCGCGGTGTTCTGAAAACTGAAGAAAAGATTTTTGATCTTAGGCGCAGATGATTTCCCACAAGAACATTGTCAAGCACAGTCATTTCTTTAAAAAGTTTAATGTTTTGAAAGGTTCTTGCTATACCAAGCTTTGTTATTTCATAAGGTCTGAAATGGGTAATATCTTCATTTCTAAAGTAGATAAACCCTTCTGTTGGAGTATACTGACTTGTAATAATATTAAAGGCTGTTGTTTTTCCTGCACCATTGGGACCTATAAGCCCCACTATCTCGTTGTTTTTTAATTCAAGACTAAGATTTGAAACAGCAACAAGGCCGCCAAATTTCATTGTAATATTGTCTGTGCGTAATATATTCATCATGATTATCCTTTAACTCCCTTTTTTCTATTTTGTAAAGGAGCTAAAATCATGTCCCATGAAAGCTCTTTGTTTCCCATAAGACCGCGCTGGAAAAAGAGTATAACAATAAGAAGCGCAATAGAAAAAATAACCATTCTTAATCCTGAAATTCCATCTGTCTTGAAAAAATAAAAATCCATTGGCCCGTCCAGTATTCTCATATACTCCATTGCAACAGTCACAACTATAGCAGCAATTACTGTTCCGGAAATACTTCCCATGCCTCCAAGCACAACTATAAGCAAAATATTAAATGTAAGAAGAAAACGAAACATCAGAGGATCAATTGTACCTATAAGATGCGCAAGAAGACCTCCGGCAATTCCTGCCATAAATGAACCTATTGTAAAGGAAAGAACCTTGTGCTTAAAGAGATTAATACCCATTGCCTCAGCAGCAACCTGATCTTCCCGTATAGCCTTAAATGCTCTGCCATAGCTTCCCTTAAACAGATAAACCATAAAGGCAATAGAAGCTATAGCAGTTCCCCATGTCCACCAGACGGTTGTATATGGCTCCAGCCCCTTTAATCCTAGGGAACCGTTTGTTATACTCTGCATATTTGTTATAACTATTCTAATGATCTCAGCAAATCCAAGTGTTGCAATTGCAAGATAATCGTCTCTCAGCTTAATAACAGGTGCTCCAATAAAAATACCTGCAATTGCTGCCATTGCACCACCAGCTAAAAGAGCAGGGAAAAAATCCCATTGAGTATCAGCAAGCCAGGAAGCTATTGGAACAAGAAAAAAATTAAGCTCTTTCAGTTCAGGAGACATGGTTAAAAGCGATGTAACATAAGCTCCTATTGCCATAAACCCTGCATGGCCAAGGGAGAAAAGTCCTGTAAAACCATAAATAAGATTAAGGCTTAATCCCAAAGTAATATATATACCGCACATATTTAAAATTCGAATTTTATATGAATCAAAAGTATAATTGAAAATAATAAGCAGAGAAATCGCTACTAATACAGATACTACTGTAAGAATCTTTTTTAAATCTTTGTTGTTGTCCATAATACTTAAACCTTTTCCGTAAGACTTTCACCCATAATACCGCTTGGTTTAACAAGCAATATTACTATAAGGAGAATAAAAGCAAATGCGTCCCTATATCCGCTTAAAGCAGGCATAAATGCTACTGCCATAATTTCAGTCATTCCAATTATAAGTGCACCAATAACAGCACCTGTTATATTGCCTATTCCGCCAACAACAGCTGCAATAAAACATTTTAAACCTGGCATTAGTCCCATGAGAGGATAGAGTTGGGGATATTTCATCCCCCACATAATACCACCAACAGCAGCAAGTAAAGAACCAAGCCCAAAGGTATATGATACAATTTTATCAACATCAATGGACATCAATCTGGCTGTTTCATGGTCCTTGGAAAGGGCCCTCATTGCCATGCCTGTTTTTGTGTAATTGACAAGATACATTAATCCTGCAAGAAAAACACCGGTTATCACAGGTATAAAAAGATTAACACTCATAACTGAAATGTTTCCAAAAACAAGCCTTGTTCCAAATAAATCAGGAATAGGAAAAGCCTTTTGTATTCCGCCAAAAAGAACCACCCCCAGGCTTTGAAGAAAGAATGAAACGCCTATTGCAGAAATAAGTATTGAAACCCTTGGGGAATCCCTGAGTGGCCTGTAAGCAACCTTTTCAATCATCATACCAAATAAGGCAGTTAAAACAATTGCTACAAGAAAGCCAGCCCACCACGGCATAAAAAACATGGTAAGTGCGTAAAAGGCAAAATATCCGCCTAACATAAAAATATCACCATGGGCAAAGTTTATAAGCCTTAATATTCCATAAACCATGGTGTATCCAATTGCTATAAGAGCATAAAGGCTTCCGAGAGAAATTGCATTTATTAAATGTTGAAGAAATATTTCAAAACTCATTTATAACCCCGGGGATCTTTTATAATATTAATTCAAAACAGGCACAGATTACCATAGCAATATAAATACTCACTGACCGGCAAAGACCAGAATAGTAACCTGATAGCAATACCAGGATTGAATTAAAAGTTTTATTCTTTTTTAAAGTAAATCAAAGTAAAAAATTCACTCTATAACAGATATGTCAACAAATTATTTCCAATTAAAAGAGCCTGGCATAAACCAGGCTCTTTGCTACAGATCCTATTTAATTTTTAATTATGAATTAAGGCTGAACAGTTGTAAGATATTTAAACTGATTATCTTTAACTATTTTAATAACAGCATTTTTTACTGCATCGCCATCCTTGTTAAGGGTAATCATTCCAGCTGCACCTTCAAAATCCTTTGTTTTTGCAATTTCATCTCTGATTTTTTTGCCATCAATCGAACCGGCTTTCTCAATTGCTGCACGCATTACAAGATATGAGTCAAATCCAAGAGCTGTAACAGCAGCAGGTTCTTCATTGTATTTTTCTCTGAAAACTTTAAGAAATGTCTCTGACATTTTTGTAATAGGAACTTCTGATGTAAAAAAAGTTGAAAATGTTGCGCCTTCCACAGTCTTTTTCCCAACAGTAAGGAATGGACCTGTTTCCCATGTATCTCCACCAAGGAAAGGAATATCTATGCCCTGATCCCTTGCCTGCTTTATGATAAGGGCAGATTCAGTATAGTTACCCGGAGCAAAAATTACATCAGGTTTAAGCTGAGCTATAGCTGTAACCTGAGCTGTAAAATCATTATCACCTGTGTTATAGTTAAAAGGAGCAGCAAGAATTGACTTGTCATCTTTTGTCAGCTCTTTAAATGAATCCATAAAAAACTTTGCTAAGCCCACAGAATAGTCATTTGAAATTTCCTGAATAATACAGGCTGTTTTTGCACCAAGTTCTTTAACAGCATAGGTTGCCATTACTTTTCCCTGAAAAGGATCTATAAAGCAAACACGGAAATACCAGTCATTACCTTTTGTAACAAGTGGATTTG
>CAYTLM010000207.1:0-3363 GCA_964438485.1 uncultured Leptospirales bacterium
ATGCTCTCCAGGTATTCCAGAAAAAAGTATCAACATCCCTGTCATTTATCAGGTACACCATTGATCCAAAAAGAGAAATTACCATATCAAATTCATTGTAGAAATCAAAATTTCTGAAATTTTTCCTGACAAACTGAATTTTCCCAGGGAATCGTTCTTTGGCAATATTAAGCATTTCAATGCTGTTGTCTATTCCTGTACATGAAGCACAGTCTTTGCTTAAAATGTGCAGGTGCTCGCCTGTACCACATCCCAGATCAAGAATAGAGGGGTTGCTGAAATTTTTAAGATATGATTTGATTAAATCTATATCATTTTCAAAGCTTCTATGAACAGATTCAATAGCAAAATAATATTCAGCAAGCTCTCTGTAAAGCTTCATCAGAAAATAATATCCGGGAATCTTCTCTTCATTTGACTATATAGTTCCTGTTCTATTTCTGTTGTTAATGTTTGTGACAGAAGATTAGAAGCTAGCTCTTCACATTCTGAAATTTTAACTGATCTTATAATTTTTTTAACCTGATACATGTATTTTGTACTCATGGAAAGATTTCTGTATCCAAGACCAAGGAGCAGCATTGTAAAAGTAGGTTCTCCTGCAATTTCTCCACAAATAGAAATTCCTACAGAATGTTCCTTTGAAATATTAGCCATAATTTTAAGATACCTTAATACTGAGATATCAAGGGGATTGTAAAGGTGTGCAACCCTTTCATTTCCTCTATCTACAGCTAAAATATACTGGACAAGGTCATTTGTGCCAACAGAGAAAAAGTCAACATGAGGGGCAAGCAGATCTGCTGAAATTACAGCAGAGGGTACTTCAACCATTATTCCTATGGGAATATTTTTGTCATAGGGAATGCCTTCCTGTTCCAGGTCATCCATTGTTTCTTTCACATATTTTTTTGCAATGAGCAGTTCTTCAAGGGTGGAAATCATGGGAAACATTACCTGAACAGCTCCATGTGCACTTGCCCGGAGTATAGCTCTAAGCTGTGTTTTGAATAGTTCCGGATTCTTTAAACTGAATCTTATGGATCTGCACCCAAGGAAAGGGTTTATTTCCATTTGGGTTTTTATGAAACTGTATATTTTATCTCCACCAAAATCAAGGGTTCTGATTGTTACAGGGAATGGTGAGAAATAATCTACCACTTTTCGAAATTGTCTGTACTGTTCTTCTTCATCCGGCAGCTCTTTGCCCAGGAATAAAAACTCCGATCTGAAAAGGCCTATGCCCTGTGCTCCATGAGATTTAATAATATCCACTTCTTCAGGAAGTTCAATGTTTCCAAATAGAAGCACTTCCTCGCCGTCTATGGTTCTGGCAGGGAGATTTGTAAGCTTTGCAAGGTCACGCTCAAGCTCCTGTACATCTTTTTGATACTTGGTATATTCAGCAATTTCCTCATTACTTGGATTAATTATTATTTCACCATGGAGAGCATCAACAATAACAATGTCTCCTGTTTTTACATATGAGGTAATATCATCCATGCCCACAATTGCAGGTATGTTCATTGATCTTGCCATAATTGCAGAGTGTGATGTTTTCCCGCCATGATCTGTGACAAATGCCATTACATGGTTTCGATTTAGCTGAGCTGTTTCAGAAGGAGTGATGTCTGGTGCAAAAATTATTCCATCTTCATGTATATCAGACATTACTGTTTTTACAATTTGTTGAAGGTTTCCTATAAGTCTTTTATTAATATCTGATATATCTATTATCCGCTCTTTAAGATATTCATCATCTATTTTGCTTAGAGTGTTTATAAGCTCAATGGAAAGATCATTGATAATCCATTCTGCATTTCTTTTTTCTTCCTTTATTTTTTCCCTGGCTCTTCCTGTGAACATAGGATCTTCAAGAGCCATTATATGGGTGGAGAATATTTCTGCAAGGTCGCTGAATTTTTCAGATGATACCTTGTTTTGAATTTCAATAATTTCATCTTTAGTTTTTGTAAGAGCTTCTTCAAATCTTTGGAGTTCTGCCTCAACTGCATCTTCGTTTATTTGATACATGGGAATTTTAACATCACTTCCATGAAAGACAAAAGCTTTTCCTATTTTTATTCCCGGTGAAGCAACAATTCCTTTTTTAATTCTTTTTGACATTTAATACCCTGGTACATATTTTTTTTGAAATTAACAATAATTAGTCCAATCTTCAATATCACTGATTTAAAAAATCGATATAAAAAATAATCAGAATTAAGCAATAAAGATAAAATTTTTTATATCTGTCAACCGAATTTAGGGATAAAAAGGTGTAATGTCTAGCCCTGCTGTTTCTTCAAAACCCAGACGTATATTGGCATTTTGAACAGCATTGCCGGATTGTCCTTTCATTAAATTATCAATTACTGAAATAATAAGTACTTTTCCTGTTCTTTTATCACGGATAGGTCTTATTACACATCTGTTTGTGCCACGCACTTCAGCAGTGGACGGTGAGACATTTGATACTAAGACAAATGGAGATTCTCTGTAATAATCTGCGTATAGATTATTTAGATCTTTTTCACTAAGGTCTGATTTTGTGTCAAGATAGGATGTAACAATAATTCCCCTGTTCATGGGTATTATCTGCGGTACAAAAAAAACACTGTGGTTTTTTACACCTGATATATTTATAAGGTTTTCCACTTCAACAAGGTGCTGGTGCTGTCCCTCTTTATAGGAATTTGCTGCTTCATATCTAAGTGGATATGAGTTTGCTTTCCCAGGGTTAATCCCTGCACCTGAAACACCGGTTTTACCATCGCAAATAATTGTTTCCGAGCTAATCTCTCCTGCTTCAGACAATGGCAAAAGGGCAAGAATCATTGCTATGGAAAAACATCCGGGGTTTCCTATTATAGGGGCTGTTTTAATTTGATCTCGATATTTTTCAGGTAAACCATAAACCGACTTTTTTAATAGATCATCTGTTTTGTGAACGGTTGACATGTTTTTATTAGAGGCGTAAACAGAATAGTCTTCAATGCTGCTGAATCTGAAATCACCGCTAAAGTCTATTACAGGTATGTTTTTTTCATAATATTTTTTTATTATATTCATGCCCACCTGGTCAGGGGTTGCAAAAAATGCAATATCAATATCTTCCAGCCTGGATTCATCAGGATGCATTACAGGAAGTTCACATATTCCTTTAAGGTGAGGGTACATGTCTGAAATTTTTTTACCATGATCAAGTGCTGACAGAGTTTTTATGTTTATGCCTGGGTGACCTGTGAGCAGGTCAATAAGCCCAAGTCCGCCAAAACCTGTTGCTCCAACAATTGCTGCTTTTTTCATTTCCTTTTCCTTGTTTTTACTGATTCAAAATCTATTCTTAATAGTTCAATATCA
>CAYTLM010000208.1:0-3333 GCA_964438485.1 uncultured Leptospirales bacterium
TTATTGAGGTTTCAAATTCAGGGCAGATGATGCCACCTAAATCAACCTGGTTTGAGCCAAAGCTTAGAAGCGGCCTGCTTGTTCATAGAATAGATTAAGTAAAGGTATAAATTTCTATTTTATTGGAACCTTTTTCACAGGCTTTGTTAGATGCCATTTCAGCTCTTCTTATGAATGAATCCATAATCAGGTCATTTATAAGAAGGGTTTCCAGGTTTTTATTATCTCCCATGTCAGAGGGGTTAAGTTCAGATATTCCTATGGAAATACATGGCTGAAAAACCGATTCCTTGAAGCGGAATTTTTTAGATTCAATGCCTTCAACAATTCTTTCTGCTACAATTTTAGCATTAGTATTGTCTGTGTTTGGTAAAAACATAAGAAAACGGCCTGAATCGTACCTTCCAAGCTTATCATAGGGTCGCACAGATTTTTTAAGTATCCTGCTAAACTCACCCATAAAAGAATCAAGGGCTCTGTGTCCAAATTCAGTGAGCATTTCATTATAGTTGACTAGATTAATCATAATTGCGCAGGAAAATTCATCCTTTCTTGCTGCTCTTCCCATTTCATTAAGTATCTCATCAAGAAGGGCTCTTCTGTTTAAAACACCAGTAACAGGATCCTCCTTTGCATGCATAATCAGCTTTCTTTTTGTTGCTGTAACCCGATTGTTAAGCTCAATGTTTCTTTCTGCCAGATGGAGTTTAATTATAAGTTCATTTTTAGAAAAGGGCATAAAAAAATAATCATCTGCAGATTCAGATATAGCCATAAACAGTTCTTCTGTAATATCTTTGGTCCCGGTTATGATTATATATATGTATCCATTTTTCAGCTTAATCTGCCTTATTGATAAAGATAAATCCAGGGTAGAGCTGTCTGTCCAGTTTAAAAGGATAACAGAGGGGGTTTCATCTTTTATAATATTAATAGCGTTTTCCGGATCTGCAGTAATGATTTGAAGATTCAGCTCCTCTGCAAGATCTTCAATAGGCTTCATGGTTGTTTTTGTATGGTTAATAAGACAAATTTTCATTAAATTCTCCAGCAGATAAGAATTTTAAAGCCAATGGCAATTATAGAAATAATAATAACGTTATTTTTAATATATGTCAACTAAGTATTATTTTATCTCAATGTAATATGGCTGTAAATAAAGATAAGGTTCATTTTTTAGCATTGTATAGTTTTTAATATCTTTCATAAAGGGCTCAATTAATTCCATTAGGGAAGATTCAGCGTTTCCTCTTATTATGTCAGGCCAAAGAATGCGCCCCTCTGGAAGATGAAGCACCTTGTAATTTCCTTTTATATCAGATCTGATCTTTGCTATTTCAATAGCTGCCATTATTCCGCCATTTTGATTGACCAGGTTGTTTTCAAGAGCCTGGTCTCCTGTAAATACCCTTCCTTCAGCTATGTTGGGAATGTTTTTTTCAGAAAATCCTCTTGCATCAGCAACTTTTTCTGTAAATTTCTGGTAGGTGAAATTTATACTCTCCTGTATAAGGGCTCTTTCTTTTTCACTCAGTTTTTTTGATTCAGAGAATATATCAGCAAATTCGCTCATTTTAATGACTTCCTTGTTTATGCCAAGTTTGCTGTATAATTCACTCAGGTTCAACTTGCCTGCAACTACGCCTATGGAGCCTGTTATTGTTGCTTTGCTTGCAAGAATTTCATCCCCTGTGCAGGCAATATAATAGCCTCCTGATGCAGCTGTATTGCCAAAGGAAAATACAACCGGTTTGGGATATTTCTTTTTTAGCCTGGTAAGCTCGCGCCACATGTAATCAGAAGCTGAAGCAGCACCGCCTCCTGAGTCTACTCTTATTACCAGGGCTTTTACTGTGCTGTTTTTAAATACAGCTTCAAGAGCAGATGCATAAGTGGCATCCCCAATATTTGTGTTGAAAAACGAATTGCGGCTTTCACCCGGGATAATAATTCCATCTACATGAACAACAGCTATAGAGGGAACAGGTCCCCATTGTTGCAGGTCTATCTTTTCCCTGATATAGTTTTTGAAATCTACAAAATTTACATTTTCTCCTATGTCTTTAATAGCTTCATCTTTATACAGGACTTCATCAATAAATCCCTTTTCCTTTGCCTCTGAAGGGATGTAAAAACCTTTGGTAAAAAGGTCATTGACTACTGTTTCATCTATGTTTCTGTCAGATGCAATATCAGCAATAAACTGTTCATTGAGGTTTGAAAGAAGGGACTCCATGTTTTCCCTAAATTCAGGGGACATTGTTTCTCTTGTGGCAGATTCATTCAGGGATTTGTATTTGCCAAAGCTGATAGACTCATATTCTATTCCTGCTTTATCAAGAAGCCCTTTGAAAAAATAAACCTGTGCACTCAAGCCTGTTAAATAAAAGGGGCTGTTTGGAGTAAAATAAATTTTATCAGCTGTGGAAGCCAGGTAATATTCCTTATTTCCCGGGTAGTTCATAACAGCGTAAACTTTTTTCCCCTGTGCTTTTATTTTTAGAATTTCATTTCTTATTTCCTGTATCTGTGCCATGCCAAATGGGACCTGGTCAATTTCAATAAAAAGCCCCTGTATTGTGTTGTCATTCCCAGCGTTAATAATAGCAGCCAGAAGTTCAGTGAAAACAGGATTTTTTTTGCTCAAAAAGAAGGTTTTTTCAACTTCCTTTATTGGCTGGTCAAATTTTATATATAGCAGATTGTTTGCACTGTAAATTTCCTTTGCCTTTGTATTTCTGGCAAAGCTGTATGATATTCCTGCACTGTAGTAATTCAATCTGGAATTTTTAAAGGACGATCCATAGCCATCTATCATGATACTGTGTGAATTTTTTGATCTGAAAAAAAAGGGCATGGTTAAAGCAAATTGAATATTTTTGTCTGTATCAAATTTTCCTGTAAGCTCCATATCATTGGGGAGCTTGATGCTGCCGGAAAAGGCGTAATCCATGTCTTTGAACTTTTCATTGCTAAGCTTTGTACCATCTGCAGAGAGTGTAATATTTTGAAAATAGGGATGTAAGGATATTGAATAGGTATCTCTGCGATTAAGACTTCCTGTGTCATACTTTCCATTAATATCGTGCATGGTAAATGCAAAGGATAAAAATCTTGATGGCCTTAAAAGAAAGCCTATATTAAAAGCGCTATAGTCATCATAAAAGGAAATATCACTTTTACTAAAGGTGTAGCCTGCTCCCAATCCCAGGGTATTTCCAAAAAAGAATCCCTTGTTTATATGAAAGAGATTGGTATTGGAATCAATATATTGATCTATGCTATTGCTGTAAATATTATTGTATCTGCCATACATAAAGGATATTCCAAAAA
>CAYTLM010000209.1:0-3298 GCA_964438485.1 uncultured Leptospirales bacterium
AACTGGGTGCTGATTATTTTTTTGATAAATCCATGGATTTTGAGAAGCTGGCAGACCTTATAAATGATTTCAGAAATATACATTAGGGATAAGGGGGGCATTATGAGGCAAAATGATTATCTTGAAATAATGGAGCAGGAAGCTCAGATGGATTTTTTCAGGAGAGTGAGAAGCATAGGATGTAATGATGCAGGCCTTGTGTTTGATTTTACAAAGGTTAATTCTTTTGAGCCTGGAATTATAAAAACAATATGTATTGCCCAGAGATTTGCTATGCTGGATAATAAAAAGATAATATTTATGGGAATCCCTAAAGAGACACGGGAGCTTCTTGAAAGTAAAACCAATGTGGCAGTGGCTTTTTAACAGGAATGAGTTTTAATTTTTTTTTCATTCTTTTTGAAGTACTAGTCTTAGCCTTTGTTGTATGGTTTATATTATATCTGAGAAAAAGTAATAATAGCTGTAAATCAAAAGAGGAACAAAATTTTGATTCTTTTGAAAAAGAAACCAATAGCCTTATTGATGATAAAATCCCGGTTGAGACTTCTGATGAAGCTCAACTGATTTTACAGGATGTTTATCATAGGATAAAAAACAACATACAGATAATAACAAGTCTTATAAGCCTTCAGATTGCAAAAGAAAGTAATGAAGCTGCAAAATCAGCCCTTGTTGACTGTCAAAACAGGGTTAAGGCCATGTCCATTATTCATGAGAAACTATACACATCAGAAAGCAGTAATTTTATTGAAATGCGTGTATATGTTGAAACCCTGATTTCCTATTTGTTAAGAGCCTACCATGTTAATAAGGAAAAAATTAATGTAATAATTGATATTGATCATGTCTTTCTTGATTTGAATACAGCAATACCCCTTTCGCAGATGATAAATGAAATTTTATCTAATTCATTTAAACACGCCTTTATTTTTAAAGAGAATGGTGAAGTAGTAATAAGGTTATTTGCTACTGAAGAGAAAAACGGTGTTTATACTTTAAGCATAAGTGATAATGGATCAGGTTTTATTGAGGGTGTTACATTTCCTGATAAAGGTAAGCTCGGTTTTCATCTTATCTCTGGTCTTGCTAGGCAGATGGGCGGAGCCCTCAAACAGGAAAGCTTTCCCGGGACTTCCTTTGAGTTTGTTTTTAGAACAAAATAGTTTTCAGCTTTTAATGGAAAAAATCATTAATACTTGACAATTATACTTTGAGAAAAAATCTTACAAGCAGAAAGAGCATGAAATATTTTGGCTCATAGAGGTTTTTTGGTTTGATTTAATTTTTTCAGATAGCGGTTTTTATAGTGGTTTTCCCTGAAACTGCCTGGAAAATAATAATTATTTTTTGGTTGTTATTTAAATAAAAAGGGAAAAGATAAGGAGGAAAAATGGCTCGAAATATAGCGAGTGAATACAAGTCAAAGCTGGCAACAGCAGAAGATGCAGTAAAGGTAGTAAAATCGGGAGATCATGTTTTTTATGGGGAGTTTGTGCTTTTTCCAAGGAGTCTTGATGAAGCCCTGGCTAATAGAATAGAAGAGCTTAATAATATAGAGATCAGGGGTGTGTGCTATACCCAGGTTCCCAAGGTTGTTGAAAAGGATCCTTTAAGAAAACATGCGATTGTTGCTGATTATCATTTTGGCGTAGTATCCAGAATGCTTCATGATAAAAATTTGTGTAATTATATTCCCATTACCTATCACCAGAGCCCAAGATTTATTCGTAAATATCTTAAACCGGATGTGACATTTATTACAGTGGCACCTATGGATAAGAATGGCTACTTTAACTTTGGCCTTGCAAATTCAGTTACAGGATCAACCTTGAGTAAGGCTAAAAAAGTTGTTGTTGAGGTTAATGAAAATGTTCCTTACTGCCTTGGTGGAAACTTTGAGTCAATACATATATCCAGTGTTGATTATATTGTAGAGGGTAATAATTATCCTCTTGTTGAAGTTCCTCTTGTGCCTCCAAAGGATATTGATCGCGAGATAGCCCATTATATATTAAAAGAGATTGAAGATGGCACAACCCTCCAGCTTGGTATTGGAGGCTTGCCTAATTTAATGGGACAGCTTTTGGCAGAAAGTGATATTAAAGATTTGGGCATTCATACTGAAATGCTTGTTGACTCCTGTGTAGATCTCTATGAAAAAGGGAAGATCACGGGTAGAAAAAAAATGGTCGATCATTTTAAAATGACCTATACCTTTGCAATGGGTACAAAGAAGCTTTACGATTTTTTACACCTTAATCCTACATGTGCATCATATCCGGTAAATTATGTAAATGATCCCAGAATAATATCTCTTAACCCAAAGGTTGTGGCAATCAACAATGCAGTTGAAGTTGACCTTTTTACCCAGGTCTGTTCTGAGTCTGTAGGATACAGACAGGTTTCCGGTACAGGCGGGCAGCTTGATTTTATCTTTGGTGCATTTAACTCAAGCAGAGGAAAGGGGATTATTGCATTAAGTTCTACATATAAGGATAAGGACGGTAGTATTAAATCCAGGATTGTGCCCACTCTTAGAGCTGGTTCAATCGTTACTGTGCCAAGATCAATTACCCATTATATTGTTACTGAGTATGGGATAGCAATGATGAAAGGTAAATCAACATGGCAAAGAGCAGAGGCTTTGATTAATATTGCCCATCCTGATTTTAGAGATGACCTGATTAAAGAGGCTGAAAAAATGAGAATATGGTCAAATACAAATCAACAGGATGCTTAAATTCTTTTTATTTTAGCGCTTAATAAAGTATAGATGTGAACAGAAATTTCTCAAGTCCCCCAATGGGCGAGGCTTCATGGATGAGCTAGTGCAAAGGGCAGGCAGGAGGCCTGATAAGCCCTTTGCTGATTTAGGGGGTTCAAGTCCCACATGGAGAGGCAGGCTCTTTTCGGCACTTCCTGTGCCTGAGCCTGCACCAACCTCATCCTGAGAACGTGGCGCGGCGGAGCCGGGGTGAGGGAGATGGGGTCTACAGATCTATTTTAGAAAAATATTCCTCCATTATAGCAGTAAAGGCTCTCATCTCTTCAGGGTGGATATCACCAATGTTTGCAATACGGAATGTATTTGCATCAGAAAGCTTGCCCGGATATATTGTGAAAGAATGCTCTCTTGCAAAATCATGAAGTTCGTCAAAGTTGTATTTTGGAGTATCCGGTTCAACAATTGATGTAATGAGCTTTGATTGAGCATCCTCTGGCACGAGCATTTTTAGCCCAAGTTTTTTTACGGATTTAACCAGTATATCCCAACACTCACTGTATCTTGCATAGC
>CAYTLM010000210.1:0-3289 GCA_964438485.1 uncultured Leptospirales bacterium
TCAACAGCTTTTATTGAATCGGTTTCTGTATCAAAGGCAAAGAGCCCTGCCTGCTTTAGTTCTTTAATCATTGTGGAAAGCTCTTCATGTGTGCGGATTGTTTTGTAGTCTTTTTTTTCATGCTCAGTGCTGTTTTCCGGTTGAGCTTTTTCAGGAAAGTAATCTCTAACAATGGAATTCATTTCAAGGGAGTTAAAATATTCAATAGCCTTTTCTGTGTTTAATCCATTAAAGCGGAGTTCATCAATTGTTAAATCAATGGGAACATCCCTGCGTATAGTGACAAGATCTCTGCTTAAAAATGCCATATCCTTTCCATCTTCAAGGAGAGTTTTTGTTTTACCCTTTATTGATTCAATGTTTTCATAGATATTTTCCAGGCTTGAATATTCTGTAATAAGCTTGAGTGCTGTTTTTTCTCCAACTCCCTTTACTCCAGGGATATTGTCAGATGAGTCACCCATGAGTGCCATGTAGTCTATTATAAGTTCAGGCTGAAGCCCTGTCTTTTCTGCTATATTATCACTTGTGTAAATCTCAAAATCGGATATTCCTTTTTTATTGGCATATATTTTTACATTGTCATTGATAAGCTGGTAAGCGTCTTTGTCTCCTGTGACAAGGTAAACATCAACCTCAGGGGATGAATATTTTTCAGCTACTGTTCCAAGGACATCATCTGCCTCAAAATCGGATGATTCAATGACCGGTATGCCTATTGCCTTTACCAGGTTTTTTATCTCTTCAATTTGAGATTTCAGATCAGGAGGCATTTTTTGTCTGTTTGCCTTGTACTCGTCATATAGTTTGAAGCGGAAAGATTTTACCGGAGGGTCAAAGGCAATTGCAAAATAATCCGGATTTTGATCCCTTATAAGGGTGAAGATCATTCTTGAAAAACCAAAAATAGCAGATGTGTTTTGTCCGCTTGAATTAACAAGAGGGTTTTTTATAAAAGCAAAATAAGCCCTGTAGCAAAGGGCATGACCATCTATAATAAATAATTTTTTCTTCATCTACACCACCTGGGTTTCCTTGAGTCTGTTTAATTCACTCACCTTTCCTATGAGGATTTCATCAGTTTTTGCCAGCCTTTGTGAAAGTATTTGAACCATCTTTGCAGCAAAGCGGGGATTTTTAATAAGGAAAGATTGAAGCTGGGTTGCATTGTCAATGTATGCAAGTTTAACATCTCCTATAGCGCGCACTGTTGCACTTCTTGGGATATTTGTGAAGAGCGATATTTCCCCAAAAAAATCACCCTTTGAAAGCCTTGCCACAATTATCTGATTGTCGGCTTCTCCCAGAATAATGGTAACTTCACCTTCAAGAATAATATACATTCGTTGCTCAAGCTGACCTGCCTTGATTATGTTTTCAGCGTTTTGAAAATACATAATATTTTTTGACATATTCCCTCCGGAATTTCATTTTTCATATCCTGATGTGAGAAGAGCAAACCAGCTTTTTATAAGCTGAATAATTTTAAGCATAATGCAAAATTATAAAAATATTATAGCATGGGCAAGTCTTTTATTTTTTGACAGGAAAGAGGAAAGATTTGTAAAATTTTTTTTTGTTGTTTTGTAAATAGTTTAAATTGACATTTTATGCAGTAAGCTTAAATTAGAAGTGTATATTGTGGAGGCAGGTTGAAATGGAAATTTCTGCAAAAGAATTAAAAATAAAGTTTGGGAAGATTATTGAACAGGCTGCGCAGGGTACGGAAGTTATTATTACAGTGCGCGGGAAAAAAATGGCAAAGCTGATCCCCTATAAATCAGATAAATTTAAAAATACTCATGAAGATAAAATTTTTGGTATGTGGGAAGATAATGCTGATTTAGAAAATGTTGATGATCATGTTAGAGCTCTTAGAAGGGGGAGAAAATTTTGATCATAGATACTGATGTAATAATATGGAATTTGCGCGGAAATTTAAACGCAAAAAAAATTATCAATAAGAATATTCCTTTCAGTATATCAGTAGTAACATATATGGAGCTGGTTCAGGGTATGCGAAATAAACAGGAATTGAGTATATTTATAAAACAGCTTACAGCCTGGGGTGTTAATATTATTCAGATTAATGATGATATATCCACAAGAGCTATGATATATGTTGAAGAGTATGCTTTGAGCCATTCTATGGAACTGGCAGATTCTTTAATAGCAGCAACCTGTGTGAATAATAGTGAAATTCTTCTTACTGCTAATGACAAACATTATAAATATATCCCCAATATTCAGATAGAAAAATTTAAACCTTTAATAAAATAACTGCTTATCCCTTTCTTCGATTAAATCTAATTTTTTTTAAAAAAAATAAAAATTTTTCAAAAAAAATCCTCTCTTTTTCGTAGTAATAAATGCGGTAATAAAAAGAAATGGAAGGTTTATTTATGCTTTCAAAATCATTTTCATTAGCCCTTTACGGAATAAGCGCAGTAAGGGTTGATGTTGAAGTAGATATAATGAGGGGGCTTCCTAACTTTACAATTGTTGGCCTTCCTGATTCTACTATTCGTGAATCAAGGGAGCGAATAAGGTCTGCTATAGAAAATTCAGGATACGATTTTCCTCCCAAGAATTTTATTGTTAACCTGGCACCAGCCGGATTTAAAAAGCAGGGAGCCAATTTTGATTTACCGGTTGCCATGTCCATCCTCAAGTCAACAGGACAGATTAGGTTTGCAATTGATGAAATTCCAATGGTAGGAGAGCTGTCCCTGGATGGAAGGGTAAAGCCTGTGCGCGGAGTTATTTCAATGGTCATTTCCCTTTACAGGCTTGGCCATAAAAAAATAATTGTGCCTTTTCAAAACAGGTTTGAGGCTGCTGCTGTTGGCGGAGTTGAGGTTTATCCTGTTGAGGATATTAAGGGAGTGTGCAGGGTTTTTGAGGGTTCTGCTAAACCTTTTGTATGCGACATATCTGAAAAAAAAGAAGAAAAAATTCTTTATGATTTTGCAGATGTTAAAGGACAGGAGAGTGCAAAAAGGGCGCTGGAAATAGCAGCAGCAGGGCATCACAACATCCTCCTTTACGGGTCACCCGGATCAGGAAAAACCATGTTAGCCAGAAGAATTCCCTCCATACTTCCCACCCTTGCCAGGGACAGGGCAATTGAAACAACCATGATTCATTCAGCTTCTGGAGAGCTGGGTGATGGCACAGGGATTGTTGAAAGCCCTCCATTTAGATCTCCCCATCACACTGCTTCAGAGGTTGCTCTGGTTGGGGGAGGTTCAACTATTACAGCAGGGGAAATTTCCCTTGCTCACAATGG
>CAYTLM010000211.1:0-3276 GCA_964438485.1 uncultured Leptospirales bacterium
TGGCCTGTCTCTGGGAATCGTTAAAATAGGCTGGAACAGTAACAACTGCCTTTGTCACTGTTTCCCCCAGGTAGTCCTCTGCTGTTTGTTTCATTTTCTGAAGTATTCTTGCAGAAATTTCCTGAGGTGTAAATTCACCAGCTACTGTTTTTATTACAACACCGCCTTTACCATCATCATTTACAGCAAAGGGTACCATGGAAATTTCTTCAGCAATCTCGTTGCTTTTTCGACCCATGAAGCGTTTTGCTGATCGAATAGTATTTTCAGGGTTTGTTATGATCTGGTTTTTGGCAACCTGACCCACAAGGCGTTCTCCCTTATCAGTATATGCTACTATAGAAGGGGTTGTTCTTTGCCCTTCTGAATTTTGAATAACAACAGGCTCACCGCCTGACATTACTGAAACACATGAATTTGTTGTACCAAGGTCAATCCCTATTATTTTGCTCATTTCAATTACTCCTAAGTTATATTGATAAATTGTTTATTATTTAAAGTTGCTTAATCCTGATTAAAGATGTTACTAATTCTGCTTAACAGTTATCATTAACATCGTTGTTTTTTTTACCAGCTTTGGTAACCTTTACTTTTGATGGCCTTATTACCAGCTCATCCAGTTTAAATCCTTTCTGATACACCTTTGTTATAGTGTCAGTTTCAATACACTGATCTGCTTCTCCAATCTCAATTGCTTCATGAAAATTAGGATCAAAGGGTTTCCCCTCTGCTTCAATTTCAACTATTCCGTAATTGGCAAGGGTTTCTATAATCCTCTTTGAAATAATTGCCACACCTTCAGAAAAGTATTTCCCTGTATTTTCTGTTTCAGGGGCTGAGAAGTTGTTTGCAGCATCAACAGCTCTTATGAGGTCATCATTGATGTCTACTATATCTTTGGCAAACTCTCTTATTGCGGTTTTTTTATATTCCTCCTGAAATTTAGCTGTTCTTTTTTTATAGTTTTCAAAATCAGCCTGTCTTCTTTGCAAAAGATCTTTTAAGGTTTCATTTTCCTTTGTCAGTTTGATAATATCGTCCTCCATATCCGGTTCTTCCTGGGCTGTGTTTTCGCTACAGGAACATTCTTCGCATCCATTGCTGTTTTTCGTTTTTTCTTCTTCATTGATTTCAGCGTCATTGTTTTTTGTTTCATCGCTGACGGTTCCATCTGTTTTGATGTTTTTTTTGATCATTGCCATGCTCCCTCTTTGTTTCTCTTTTGTTGATTTTATTTATTTTGACATCCTGGTTAGCAGACCAGAAACTGCTTTTCCTGTATAATCCACTAGGGGTACCACTTTTTCATAATCCATTCTGGTGGGACCAATAACACCTACTGCACCTACCAGCTTATTACCTATTTTGTAAGATGATGTTACAAAACTGCATCCTATAACCTTATCACTGTCGATCTCTTCACCTATGAGTATTTTTATGCCATCAGACTGAACCTGACTTTCCAGAATATCTTTTAAAATATTTTTTTCTTCAATAATATTAAGCAGGCTTTTAAGCCTCTGGTCTTCAACCATTTCAGGTATTCTTAAAAGATTTTCAATTCCATCAATGTTCACAGTTGATTCTTCACTTGAGCTTAAAGCAAGCTGGGCAATGTCCAGGGCAAGCTCCCTGTTTGCTGAAGCAGATTTATCAGCGCGAAGATCGTTGAAGATAAACTCCTTTATCTGATGAAGTGAAAATCCGCATAGTTCATCAGATAAAAATTTGGAATACTCTGAAAGCTCATCCTGGGTTACACTTACAGAAAGGGTTACTTTTTTTGTAAAAATCATTCCTGTGCGTGTAATTGCAAGCATGAGCACCTCATCGCTTTCCAGCTGTATAAGCTCAATCAGCTTTACTACTGTAAAGTCAGGCTTTGGTGACAGCATAACACCTGCATAACTGGATACACTGGAGAGCATTTTAGTAACAGACTGAAAAATTTTATCTATTTGCAGCTCTTTCTGAAAAACCTTGTCATCCAGAATCATATCCTGGTGATATGATGAGTGGTAATTGTCAAGAAGCGAATCAACATAATACCTGTACCCGCTGTCAGTAGGCACCCTGCCTGATGAAGTATGGGGCTGCATAAGGTAATTCATTTGTTCAAGATCGAACATAATGTTTCTTATTGTTGCAGGGGAAAGAGAAAGAGAGTATTTTTGAACAAAAGATCGGGACCCTACAGGTTTACCTGTGAGTATATACTCGTAAACAATTGCGTTAAGGATTGAAGATTCTCTTTCATCCAGCTGCCGTTCCTTATTGAGTTCTCTTTTCACTGTATTTAACATCCTATTGTTATTAGCACTCATTATCCTTGAGTGCTAATAACAATATAATAAAATCCCCTTTAACGTCAAGGAAAAATTTTAAAAAACAGTGTTTTCGTGATTATTTTTTTTGCGAAATCTTTTTTTTGCTTTTTTCTGTTGAATCCTGTTTTTTGTCACCAGCTTCAAGGTTAAACCTGGCAGCATCAATTGTTGTTTTAAGCCTGTCTGATTCGCTGCTTTCTCCAAGGATCATGTGAATTTTGCGCAAAGCTTCAAGAAGTTCTATGGAACTTTTTAAATCTTCGCGGGATTTGGATGATAGTTCATACTTGGTTCTGTAAAGCTTTGCTGATTCCTCAAGAGATTCCTTTGCAAGTGCAAGGTGTTCTCTTCTGTCATGAAAAAATTCAGTCCTGGGGTCGCGGTATTTTTGTATATCTGAAAAGTTGATGAGGTTTCTATTCAGTATTGCCACTTTTGCCTGAAGCTCAACAAAAAGCCATTTCCATTTGGAGTCCTCACCAATGCTGTTTTTTAAAGAATGAAAAACCTCGTTTACCCTGTTTGTCATGTCCAGAATCTGCCTTGCATTAAGCCTGCTCACTTTTGCAAGGTGTTCCTCGTTTTCTTTTAAAGATTCTCTGTCAACTTCATCCCCAAAGTTTTCCTTCATCAATTGTAAAATCCTGGAAAAATTTGATCTTGCCATATCAAGGCTTTTATTGTTTCTGAATCCCAGCATATTTAAAGAAAGCTCGCTTATTTTAATATTTTGTTCTATTGATTCAAGCAGATAGTTTGTTATTTCAAGGTTATAGTAGGGTGCAAGTTTTTCATTTTTTCTTTTTTTTATTACCACATCCTTTATAAGTTTATCACAATTTTCAATTTGAGCCTTGAAAAATTTTATTTCATCATTGTAAGCAGCTTTTTGCGCCTTTGATATTGTCATAGCATAACTCCGGTATACACCTAATTACTTTATTATCGG
>CAYTLM010000212.1:0-3271 GCA_964438485.1 uncultured Leptospirales bacterium
AAAAAATGGCTGGAATCTGAATCTTTTAAAAATGGTTTTGAAATACTTGAATGTGAGGTTGAACATGACGGACACGTAACCTGTGAAGCAAACAGGGTAGAGCTGCTCTCTTCTATTTTTACCGGAACTCTTAAAATTATAGATGAAGCTAAATTCAGAAAAGCACTTTTTGAAGGCATAGGCTATGGAAAGGAGTATGGCATGGGGCTTTTGTCAATTGAAAGCTTTGGTACCAAAAACAGAAATGTTGCTGAAGAAATGAAAAGTTATCATAAAAACAATTAAGGGCAGGCTGGAGATATTTTTATGAATATACAAATTTTTGGCACAAAAAAATGTAAAGATACTGGAAAAGCTGTCAGGTTTTTCAAGGAAAGGGGAATTGGTATTCACCAGGTTGATCTTGCAGAAAAAGGAATGAGTAAAGGCGAATTATCTTCTGTTGCAAGAACAGTGCCTCTTGAAGAGCTTATTGATAAAAATAGCAAAGAATATGAAAGAATGAATCTTAAATATATTAAATATGATACTGAAAAAGTACTTTTGGAAAATCCACTTCTTATTAAAACCCCTATAGTAAGGAAAGGCAACATCGCAACCTGTGGTTTTCAGGAAAATATATGGAAAGAATGGGCTTTGGAACTAAAAAAATAAAAAAATGCTTGGATTTTTAGTATTTTAATATATACTTAAAAATAGTGCAGCCAGCATTTATTTTTTGTTTTATAGGCACATTTAAATTAAAAAAATTATAAATTATAATAGAGGAGTCATTATATGTCTAATCGAAATATAGTGGATTATGAAGTTGTAATATTAGGTACGGGCCCTGCTGGGCTTCAGGCAGCAATACATGCAGCACGAGCAAAGGTTTCTGTTCTGGTATTGGGAAGATTTGAAAACAGCAGTATTGTTGGAGCGCATATAGAAAATTATTGCTGCATGCCCTACATAACAGGTGATGAGCTTCTTAAAAATGGTATAGAGCAGGCACGGAAAGCTGGTGCTGAATTTATTGAAGAGGATGTTATTGAAACAGCCCTGGATGGGGAGCTTGTAGTACTTAAATCTGAAAGCGGTAAAACAATCAGGACTCGTTCTCTTATTTTTACTATAGGTGTAACCAGAAATACCCTTAATGTACCTGGTGAAGCTGATTTTCGTGGATATGGGGTAAGCTATTGTGTTGATTGTGATGCTAATTTTTATAAAGAAAAGCCCGTTGTAATAACAGGAAATGGGAGCGCTGCAGTGTCAGGTGCACTTACACTTTCATCCTATTCGGATACAGTTTATCTTGTTTCTGAAAAAATCAATGTTGATTCGAAACTTTCGCAGCAGCTTTCTGAAAGCAAAGTAAAGGTTATAGAAGGGGAAAGGGTTGTTGCGATTTCAGGGGATAAAAATGTGGAATCAGTTAAACTGGGTAATGGTACAGAGGTTAAGGCTGATGGCATATTTATTGAGCTTGGAGCAAAAGGAGCAATGGAGCTTGCTGGCTTTCTTGGAATAGAAATGGATGAAAATTTTAAACACATTGCTGTTAATCGCAAACAGGAAACATCTGTTCCAGGGATATATGCAGCTGGAGATATATGCGGTCCTCCATGGCAAATAGCCAAAGCAGTAGGGGAAGGCTGTGTGGCTGGACTTGAAGCTGCAAAATATGTTAAAAAATTAAGGTGATAATAAATCAGGCTGTAATTTTTTTATGGAATTACAGCCTTAAATAAAATTTTTTTTTAGTCCCTTGTAAAAAGGTCTCTTGTAAATACTTTATCTTTAACATCTTCAAGGTCAGGATGGAGCCTGTTGGATATTATTATATCAGATGCTTTTTTAAACTCATCAAGAGAGTCAATTTTTTTTGAACCAAAAAAGTGATCCTCTTTGAGAACAGGCTCATATACAATACACTCAATTCCTTTAGCCTTGATTCTTTTCATTATTCCCTGAATAGAGGATGACCTGAAATTGTCAGATCCTTCTTTCATTACAAGCCTGTAAATTCCAACTTTTGCAGGGTTTCGGGAAATTATTTCATCTGCCAAAAAATCTTTTCTGGTTCTGTTTGAATCAACAATAGCCTGGATAATATTGTTTGGAACATTTTCATAATTAGCTCTTAACTGCTTGGTATCCTTGGGCAGGCAATATCCGCCAAAGCCAAAAGAGGGGTTGTTGTAGTGTGTGCCTATTCTTGGATCAAGACCTACGCCTTCAATAATCTGCTTTGTATCCAGGTTGTATTTTAACGCATAGGAATCCAGTTCATTAAAATAGGCCACGCGCAATGCAAGATATGAATTTGAGAAAAGTTTGATCGCTTCTGCTTCAGTTGAAGAGGTAAAAAGAACAGGGACATTTTTATCCAATGCACCTTCTTTTAATACACTGGCTATAATTTCAGCATCCTTAGATTGTTCACCAATTATAATTCTTGATGGATGCAGATTATCATAAAGAGCTTTTCCTTCTCGTAAAAACTCAGGAGAAAAAATAAGCTTCATTCCAGGATATGATTCTTTTATGCTTTTTGTATAACCTACTGGAACAGTGGATTTTATACATACAATAGCTGTTTTATTAATTCTGAATACATCATCAAAAATTTTTTCAATCACAGATGTATCAAAAAAATTTCCCTTAACATTATAATCTGTTGGACCTGCAACAAAAATCAGCTTTGCATCCTTATAAGCTTTTTCCGGATCTGTGGTTGCTTTTAAATTTAATTTTTTATTTGTGAAAAATTCAGATATTTCTTTGTCTTCAATTGGAGATATATTTTTATTGATAAGGTCAACTTTTTCTTTTACAATATCAACTGCTGTAACTTCATGGTATTGTGAAGTTAAAACCGCTATTGAAAGACCAACATAACCTGTACCTGCTACTGCTATTTTCATTTTGCTCCTCTTCGCTTTTTATATAAATAAAATGTATACACCAGTTTTTTATATGTATGGGCAGATGTCTACAAGAAATCAGAATAAATAATTTATCTCTTTGTTAAGCTTCAACAATTTCACCGCTGGAAAATAACTTGTAAAAAGCTATTGCTCCTTTTGAGGATTCAATATCCTCCCAGCGGTTAACATTAAATTCAATCTTAACAACAGAGCCCTTAGCCATTGAATTTCTAAACCCGCCTGTGAGAATAAAGGCAAGTTCACTAAGCACAGGGTTATGTCCCACAATCATTAGAGATGAATCTGAGTTGTTGCAGTTCCACAGCATGTCCATAAGAATCCAGGGTTCATGAGCAGTA
>CAYTLM010000213.1:0-3261 GCA_964438485.1 uncultured Leptospirales bacterium
ATGTAATTGTAGCAGTGCCATCAGCCAGCCCTGCCTTTATTACTGATATTATTTCCTCTGTTATGTCATGCAGCCTGAGCATAAATCTTTACATAGTTCCTGTGGCTGAAAAGTTTTTTGATTCTGTTCCTATTTTCCCTTCTCTGAGACAGTTTGATTATTCCGAAATCCTGGAACGGGATCAGTTTACCATTGATATGAATCTTATGGAGAGTTTTTTCCGCAATAAAAAGGTGCTTATTACAGGTGCTGGCGGGAGTATTGGATCTGAAATATGCAGGCAGCTTTTAAAATTCAGGGTTAAGAAAATAATCGCACTTGGTCGAGGGGAGACTTCAATTTATAATCTTTCGTGCTCAATGGACGGATACAGTAAAACAATGGGAGATGATTTTCCTGAATTAGCATATAGAATTGCTGATGTTAAAGATTTTAGGCTTCTTTCCCAAATATTTAAAAGCGAAAAACCTGATATTGTTTTTCATGCAGCTGCTCACAAGCATGTTCCTCTTATGGAATTTAATGAAGCTGAAGCTTTACAGAATAATGTGCTTGGCTGCAATAATGTTTTAAAAGCTTCACTGGAGCATGATGTTGAGAAATTTGTATTTATTTCAACAGACAAGGCTGTAAAACCTTCCAGTATTATGGGTGCAACCAAAAGAATGGGGGAGTTGATTACTGGATATTTCAGGCATAACCTGGGGCTTAATACCGCAGTTGTAAGGTTTGGAAATGTTCTGGGAAGCCGCGGATCGGTTATTCCATTTTTTAATGAGCAAATTGATCATGGCGGGCCTGTTACTGTTACCCATCCAGATGTGAAGCGATATTTTATGAGCATATCAGAAGCTTCTCTTCTTGTGCTTAATTCAGGTGCCTTGTCAGATGAGGGGGAAATTTTTGTTCTTAATATGGGCGAGCAGTTCAGGATTGCAGATATTGCAGAAAAGATGATTTTGCTTAGGGGTCTGACCCCAGGAGAAGAAATAAAGATTGAATACACTGGTTTGCGTCCAGGGGAAAAACTTTTTGAAGAACTTTTCTATAAAGATGCAGATATTCTTGAAACAGGGAACAGAAGCATATTCCTTGTGAAAAAAGACAGCGCAGATATATCCGAGATCCGTTATAGGGAACTGATAAGTGCTATTAATGATGCAATTTGGGAAATGAATAGCCTGGAAATAAGAGATTTTATTAAAAGCTTTCTTCCTGAATATAATCCGTGATGAGTGAAAGCTATAAGGCTCCTATAAGGCTCTGACCCCCCTTATTCATTTTAGGCATAAATGGCAATCCTTTTAAGATAGGCATCCTCATATTTTAAAAATTTCTCTGCACATGATTTGAATGAATCCCCAAGCTGTAGATAGAATTTATGCCTGGTAATTTTGATTTCCAGTTCAATATTTTCATTAAGATAAATATTGATAAAGCCTATATAGTTTTTTCTTGGATTTGATGATAGCCCTTTTCTCACTGGGTTGTAGCCGATATACCATAAAAGCCATAATAAATATTGTTCTGGATTATCTGATTCTTCAATAACTGTTGAGCCAAACCTTTCATTCCAAAAAGGGCCACAGGAGCCTGTTGATCTGTTATATTTTTCTGCTATACGGGCTTTGATGTATTGCATTATCTGAGATACTGATTCATGATCATCCATAGTTTGAATAATAAGATGAATATGGTTCCCCACTGGTTCTGCAGCAATAAGGTTAAATTCATACTTTTCCTGGCACATTTTAATAGCTTCAACAAAGTATCTTTTACAAAAACTGCTTTTAAGCAGATCTTTTTTCCCATGGCAACGGGTAAAGCAATGGTGTGTTTTGCCCTGAGCTGTGTTTCTTAATTTTCTGGCCATAATAACTCCTTTATTAATAGAGATTTATTATATATACGAAAATGATGGGATCTTTTTTGACTTTTTTTGTTTTATTACTATTTTTTTAGGTTGGAATAGGTAGAGAAGATAATGCTCTGACCCCATGTTGTGTCGATAATGCTCTGACCCTTCATACCTTCATATGAATTTATTTAAAAGCGTAACAATTTTTACAATAAGGGGTCAGAGCATTATCTGTGGGTAATAAAATATATTAGGTAAATTATGAAACATTATCATCTGATAATTATAGTAATCTTTGCATTTTTAATATCTTGTAAAAATGCTGATTTTAAGGAGAAAATAATGAAATTCCAGATAAACAATATAAACAAAAATGATAGTATAAAGAAAGAAACCTATAGTGATGAGGAACTTAAAGCGAAACTTAGCCCTGAGCAGTATAGAGTTGTACGTGAAAAGGGGACAGAGCCCCCTTTCCAAAACGAATACTGGAATTACAAGGAACCTGGTATTTATGTAGATATAGTTTCCGGACAGCCTCTATTCAGCTCAACTGAAAAATTTGATTCAGGCACAGGATGGCCAAGTTTTACTATACCTGTAAATAAAAAAGGCATAGATTATGTTAAAGATGAAAGCCTGGGAATAACCAGGGTAGAGGTTAAGAGCATGAGTGCAGATTCTCATTTGGGACATGTTTTCAACGACGGTCCACCATCTACAGGCTTGCGATATTGCATAAATTCTGCATCTCTTAAATTTATTCATGCAAAAGATATGAAAAAAGAGGGTTATGGCGAGCTGATGTATCTTTTCCCTGAAGTCTATTCATCAAAGCATGGGTGGAATTTTGTGGTTTTTGCAGCAGGCTGTTTTTGGGGAGTGGAGGCGTATTTTTCAAAAATTAAAGGCGTAAAAGAAGTTATGTCAGGTTATTCCGGTGGTAATATGCCATATCCCACATACGAAGAGACTATCTCAGGGAAAACAGGCCATGCTGAATCTGTTCTGGTCTACTTTGATCCTGAATTGGTTGATTTTAAAACTCTGGTAAGGCATTTTTTCAGAATCCATGACCCTTCATCTTTAAACAGGCAGGGGAATGATGTGGGCACTCAGTACAGATCTGCGATTTTTTATAACAGTAATGACCAAAAGAATATAATTGATGATGAAATAGAAAAATTGAAAAATTCAGGCAAATATAAAAAAATTGTCACTGAAGTTTCAAAATTCAATGTTTTCTATAAGGCTGAGGAGTATCACCAGGAATACCTTGTTAAAAATCCCGGGGGTTATTGCCATATAAATCTTAATAAGGTTAATGAGCCTCTTGGGGATTATTAGAGGCTCTGACCCCTGTATTTCACAGTAGAGGCTCTGACCCCCTGGTATAAAACTTT
>CAYTLM010000214.1:0-3233 GCA_964438485.1 uncultured Leptospirales bacterium
CCTCTAACTCCCTCTCCTCAATGAGAGGGAGAATTATGGCATGGGTTTTTTGTAAATATTAAATTTTTGATTTCATGAATTTAAAAAGTTAGTATAAAACCTGAAGTTTTATGATTCAAAGCCCTCTCCATGTGGAGAGGGCACGGCGAAGCCGGGGTGAGGTCTGGCGTCGAATGTAGTCTTTTAGACCAGCAAAAGAAATGAGATTAAGGTAAAGCAGCTTCTCATGTCAAAATCCCCTTTTAGCGGGGTAGTCTTTTAGACCTGAGTTCTTCAGGGATAGATTTGCCGGCGACTTTGAGTCAAAATCCCCTTTTAGCGGGGCATCCTTTCGGACCGGTAAAAACCTCTCATTACTGTCCAACAGAGAAACAGTCAAAATCCCCTTTTAGCGGGGCATCCTTTCGGACTAAATCTACAGGAGGACACTCATGACCGAATTTAGATCAAGTCAAAATCCCCTTTTAGCGGGGCATCCTTTCGGACATGTTCAAGACTCTCCCCTTAACGAAGAAAGGCTTCGAGTCAAAATCCCCTTTTAGCGGGGCATCCTTTCGGACGGTTTTTCACCAGGTTTTTAGCAGAAAAAGAGTTCTGCTCGTCAAAATCCCCTTTTAGCGGGGCATCCTTTCGGACCCTTGCCCTTTTAAGCCCTGATTTAATCAGACCTTCAAGACCATTTTTGCACGGGGCTCCTTTTTCTCCTCTAAAATCCATGAAATTAATTTCCAAAACCCTTTTTTCAAAGAGCCAAAGCCTTGATTTAATCAGGGCTTTGCGGTTTTGCACGGGGTAAATCCGCACCTGCTCAAATTTTAGTATAAAACACCCTTTTTTTACATTTAATCAATGTTTTCAAAGATCAATATCGGTCAAAATTAACCTGAAGTCAAGCGATTAAATTACAAGCTAAATGACAATTACCAATGGCTCGTTTAATTCTTCACCCATACCCAATATATCAGCTTTAACTCTGCATGATGCACAGAGGCGGTAAATTCTCACAGAATCCTCCTCTGGTTCTATAAGCGACAAAAGTTTAGACCTTAGCCCTGTTAATCCTTTATCACTTACAATACATTCAAAAACAGAATACTGCTGCCTTTCTCCATATCCCTCCAGAAATTTATATACCCTTCGTCTTCTTTTATCTGATACAATGTCATAGCTCACTACAATCAGCATTATCTGCTCCATAAATAAAAGGGATATAATTACAGCCTAAATCAAAGGAGAAACCTAATTTTTTGATCTCTTTTTGTATTACTCTTCTCCACGTTAAAGGGGTTTTTAAACCCATATCGCGAACCATCCACTTTTCATATTCCTCATAATAACGTTTCAAGGAATCCTTTTGCAAATAACACCCGCCATTGCCATATTCAAAATCCTGGTTGGTAAATATTTTTTCACTTGCCAGATATAGAACAAACCGGTCTATACAAATAGCCCTGAACTCTTCGCATATATCAAGGGCAAGGGATGATCTGCCATACTGAATTTCGTGAAAAAAACCTATAGAAGGATCACAACCACACCCTTCAAGAAGTGAAGATATTTCCCCTGCAAGAAGGGTATAGCCAAGTGAAAGAAGGGCATTAACAGGATCAAGAGGGGGTCTTTTACTTCGACCCTGAAATTCCAGATATTGATTAATTATAGCTCCATACATGCTAAAGTATTTTTTTGCAGCAAATCCCTCAAGTCCCATAAGGGAATCAGTACGATCTGCATTTTCGATTTTTTTAATAATAGTCAACATTTCCGATTGAAATTCCCCAAAATGCGAGAACCCCTTTCTGCGACTGTACCTTTGTATAAATTCCATAGAATTTTTAATCTTTGCTGTAATAATATTTTTTGAAAAAGCGAGTCGCCACAAAGATCTTCTGCAGAGCAAATACTGGTTTAATCTCCTTTCTCCGTTTTTTCCCATAGGCAGATTAATTGCAAAACGGAATTTCCCCCTGAAACTGTGAAAGGATACAGGTATATTTTTATGTACAAGCAGACAAAGGCTTTGTGATGTAAACTGGATATTTCCAAAAACCAGCACCCTATCTATTAAAGAAAGGCGTATCCTGTTCAAGGTATTGCCCTGCTTAGACAAAACAAGGAGTTCACCTTCCAGATTAACCTTAACGCCCTGCTCACAAATGTAAAGAACAGCCATATATTCACCTCCTCTATTATATAGAAGAGACAATATAAAGAGAGAAGAATATCGGATAAAAATTATTCTGCTATTATATTAACAAACGGGAAATAACACCAGGACGTTTTAATCCCCCTTTTATTGAACATTCTTGATCAGCTTTTTTATGTCTTTTAAAGAAAGTCCGGTAAATTGTGCTATTTTTTCAACAGGCATTTTCTCTTTTAACATGGCTTCAGCAGTTTCAAGCTTGTTTTTTAGTATTCCTTCCTGCTGTCCCTCCTGGCGTCCTTTTTGGATTCCAGCCTGAATCCCTTCCTCTAACCCTTTTTCAAATCCCCGTCTTTTTAATTCCTGAGAAAATGTAAGCATCATATCCCCCCTATTTTCAGTTGCTTCTATGATTTTTATTATCTTTTCTCTTTCATCTGCTTTGATTTCAAGAAAAAAGTCTATGGCGTCCATATTTTTAATTACTGTTCGTATATCTTCTTCAATCTCCCTGTAGCTTGTCATTAGCTCAACTGAATTAAAATCTTTTTTTCTACATCCTTTTTCATCGCTGAACGAAGCACTGCAATAAACCTGTTTTTTGTATTGCTGTAAGTTTGTGCTTCGTGATCCTTCATTCTTATCAGTTTGTATTTAAAATACATATATGTTTCATCAAGACAAACAATTTTTATCTCTTTTTCAGGTTCTTTTAGCCATTTTTCAGACTTGTCCCAGACCCCATTCCCTAACCAGACCTCACCCCGGCTCCGCCGTGCCCTCTCCACATGGAGAGGGCTTTACATCAATAAATTTTTTATAGATATTGAATTATTAGTTTCATGAATCTGAAGGTTTAAAGTGTAATATGGAATTTTATGCTATAGTTCTCTCTTCTCCTTGAGGGGAAGAGGGTTAGGGAGATGGGGTCTTGGATCAAAGTGTGAGCTTTTCTTTATCTCCTGTATGTTAAAATTAATTTTTACAGGGTAACCATATTTTTTTATAATATCCTCATTAAAAAATTCCAGAGCTTCTACAGGGTAATCCCTTAAAAGATTTTTGATTATTTGATCAGGTGTAAGTG
>CAYTLM010000215.1:0-3223 GCA_964438485.1 uncultured Leptospirales bacterium
CAATTAAAGTATTGAAAATATGAGAAGTCAATAAATTTTTAGTGACATTCTATTATTTTGATAACAGGTTTACTGAATCAAAGAATTTGGATTTAGGCTTGAAAATTGATTGTGCTTTGGGAAGATGGAAAATTTATGAAGTCTGCAGGGCTTTTTAGTACACACTTATTTATGGAGCTGGTAAATGGAAAAGAAACACATTAAGGAAACATTGATAGACATAGCAGCAGGCAAAGAGGAAGAGGCTCTGTTTTATGTATGCTTGCGAGATATGGACGAACTCAATGATGAGGAGCTGGACATTATCTTAATAAAAAACATGGCTGAACTGGCAAGGAAGCTTTGCGTTGGAACAATGGATCAGTCATGGCGGGCGCAGAGTGGGGATATAGCAGAGGGTGAATATCCTCTTGAAAAACTCCCGGCTCATGTAAGAGAGATTGCAAGGGAGCTTTATTATGTTTGAGACTTTAAAACTGATTGTGCTTTGGGAAGATGGAAAAATTATGAAGTCTGCAGGGCTTTTTAGTACACACTTATTTATGGAGCTGATAAATGGAAAAGAATGATATAATAAACGAAATTGAAGAACTTGCAAATGGGGGAAGTGATGTAGCCTATTTCCCGGGTCTTGTTTATGATATGGATTTGCTGGAAGATGAAGATATTGACATTGTTCTTATTAAAAATATGGAAGGGCTTAAAGAAAGTCTTTGTATTGGCACTTTTGACCAGTCATGGCGTGCTCAGGTTTTTGATATAGCAGAGGGTGAATATCCTCTTGAAAAACTTCCGGATCATGTAAGAGAGATTGCAAGGAAGCTTTATTATGCCTGAGACTTTAACATAGATTATATTTTAGGAAGATAGAAAATTAAGAAAATGTTTAGGGGATTATCTCATAAGTAAAGAAATTAGAACAGAGGCAAGATCTTTGCAAGAGATATTCTTTTTTTTATTCTTTGCTAGTCTGTTTTATCCGGTTTCTTTTGTGGATGCGGATTATTGCAAGATAATTCAGATTATACCTATTAAGATGCCTGGTCATTCTATACATCCGCCGCAACTGGCTGTTATAGCTTCACCACGTATTTCAAGATAAATCTTTCTTGAAAGTTCCTGATTATAACCAAGATTCATATATTCCAGAATTGCCTCTTTTTCGGAAATAGTGTTCTCGATTATTCTCCAGAATAACTCATCTCTCTTCAGTTGTTTTGCTCCATCATTCATTTAAGCAACCCCGCTTTTATAAATAAGGCATCAAAGAAAACATATATCTGCTTCATGTCACTGTCAACGAAATATTTCAATTTACCTTTTCCTTTTTTCCCCATTTAGTTGCTGATTTGACCCTTTGCAATCAATGATATATTGCATAAAAGCCCTGGATATAAGTTCCTCACTTTTCTGTAAATATTACAGATAGCCTCTGCGTTTTTTGTTAAAAAATAATTTAGCATCATTTACATGTTCAGGAATAAAAACCCTCTGAATATGCCCTTATTTTTAATTGCTGTAGTACATCTCTCTGGCTATTTTTCGTATATGCTCAGGGAGTTTTTCAAGGGGATATTTCCCCGCAGAGATTAGATTGAGATTCCATGCCCAGTGTTCTTCATCATTGTCACTTTCAACTTTCGATAATTCAGAAGCGAGCTCGATAATTTTTTTATCAAGCTCAATCAGATTATTGCAGATAACAAGTTTATCCAGGTCATAGGCCACCCTGATGTCCATAATCTGATAATCTTCGTGCTCTTCCTGTTTGCCAAACCCCTCAATCCTTTGATTAAGAAGTTCAATATATGTGTCTTCGTCGATTTTGTATCCACTCATTTTATTGCAATTCTCTTTGTAGTCAGTCATTTAAATCTCACTACTGGGAGCTGATACTTATGTGCGTATAAAGTCATGCCATTTCAATCCACGCGCCCGTGTGGGGCGCGACCGCTGGGTATTGTCATAACAGAAGAGCTTGTAAAAGTTTCAATCCACGCGCCCGTGTGGGGCGCGACTATCTCTTTGCTCCTTTTCGTGCCCTTAGCGCTGTTTCAATCCACGCGCCCGTGTGGGGCGCGACTACTGGAGATACAGAATCCTACAATGAGTTTAAAGTTTCAATCCACGCGCCCGTGTGAGGCGCGACAATAGACCCAAATGGTGAACCTTGATATTTTGCCATGTTTCAATCCACGCGCCCGTGTGAGGCGCGACAATATCCATATAAAAGACTGGGGTTTTTTAAAGGGTGTTTCAATCCACGCGCCCGTGTGAGGCGCGACACAAAAGCAGCAATAAGCATATTGTCATTATATGTTTCAATCCACGCGCCCGTGTGAGGCGCGACTCTCGTCCATCTTGTAACAACATCAGAAGAGGTGTTTCAATCCACGCGCCCGTGTGAGGCGCGACTCTCGTCCATCTTGTAACAACATCAGAAGAGGTGTTTCAATCCACGCGCCCGTGTGGGGCGCGACAAGGATATAGACTGTATAGCCTTAATGAGAGCTACGGTTTCAATCCACGCGCCCGTGTGGGGCGCGACTATAAAGATTTATCTGATAACTGGGAAATTCCTGATGTTTCAATCCACGCGCCCGTGTGGGGCGCGACATTTACCAGTCAGGTTAAATGCGCTCCAGCAGGGAGTTTCAATCCACGCGCCCGTGTGGGGCGCGACTATTGAATCAATATTTAATGTAAATACTACTACTGTTTCAATCCACGCGCCCGTGTGGGGCGCGACAATATATGTCCCTGTGAGGAGGCTAAAACTCAAAAGTTTCAATCCACGCGCCCGTGTGGGGCGCGACTTAACCAGACTGTTTGTAAAGTCAAGAAGAATAGCGTTTCAATCCACGCGCCCGTGTGGGGCGCGACAAGCAAAAATTAGTCAGGCACATTATAACACCCGTTTCAATCCACGCGCCCGTGTGGGGCGCGACATTCTTATAATGATGCTTACAGGCTGTCGTATAAGTGTTTCAATCCACGCGCCCGTGTGGGGCGCGACAGAAGAAATCAGCGTTTAACGACTTCATTTCAAAGTTTCAATCCACGCGCCCGTGTGGGGCGCGACTGGGATATGTAGCTTTGTCCAGGATAACCAGTCTTGTTTCAATCCACGCGCCCGTGTGGGGCGCGACACTTTTTAAAGTATTTTTATCAATATTAAATTATCGTTTCAATCCACGCGCCCGTGTGGGGCGCGACTTGAGGC
>CAYTLM010000216.1:0-3215 GCA_964438485.1 uncultured Leptospirales bacterium
TTACAATAGCATGTCCCTCTTCACGGTTCAGCATTTGAAAAATTTCCAGTATTTCAAGTGAAGCAATTGAGTCAAGGTTTGATGTTGGCTCATCTGCAATTATAACGCGCGGTTTATTTATAAGAGCTCTTGCTATTGCAACCTTTTGCTGCTCACCACCTGAGAGTTTCAAAGCAAGATGGTTTAATCTCTCGCCAAGCCCCACTTTTACAAGAAGCTCCTTTGCCCTTTCCCTACAGGCATTTTTGCTTTCAAGCATCATTGCAGGAAGCATCACATTTTCAAGCGCGCTCAGTTCAGATATAAGTGCAAAATTCTGGAATATATATCCAAGATATGTAAGCCGGAGAAATCTTCTATACCTGTCTGGCGCAGAGGAGACATCCTTGCCATCAAATTTTACCTCTCCTGAATCAGGTCTATCAAGAAGCCCCATCTGGTAAAGGAGCGTTGATTTACCTGAACCGTTTCTCCCTGTAATTAACAGAAAATCACCCTTTCTAACCTCAAGGGAAACTCCCCTCAAAGCCCTGACCTTAACAGAGCCAAGACGATAAGTCTTTACAACCTCTGATACGCGTATCAATTCATTCGGATCCTGCATATCCGCAACCTCATGTTTTCATCTATATTTAAAAATATTTTATTTCTTTTTTAAAAAACCAGCTAATAAAACAAAAATTTTTATATTATTTTTATATTAATGGAACTTAAATAATCACAGTAATAATTGCAAGAAAATTTAATATGATGATAAGCTCAAACACTGGGCATACTGGAATTTAAACTATTCCAGATAAATTTTCATCTTACCATTATCCAAAACAATCACATTATTATCTTTAGTAATCTCGAATAAACCCTGAAAATTTTGTAAAAAATTATCTTCAAATTCCATAGCTTCAGGATCACACATCATTTTTGTTGCACCTATATTTTCACTTAAACTAATTTTATTGCCCTTATCTTCATAAGAACAAAAAAAACTATTGCATCCTGCTTTACCAAAAACTCTTTTATCCTTTTTATCAAAACCAATAAAAGCATTATCAGACTTAAAAGTTTTATCTCCTAATACAAAACAGGATATTTTAAATTCCTTATCTTCCATATCAACCACCTTTAACCCTGTTGCAGAACATCCTGCAAATATTAAAACAAGTAAAAATATTTGAATTCTTTTCATCCCTTTCTCCTTTAATCAAAAATATTGTTAGTGCAGCAACCTGCTTTAAAAACATAAAACCATGTAAAATAATATTACAGATAATAAGACAAGTCCTTATTGATTCTATCAAAAGACAAGAATTAATTAAACCATTAAAATTAAAAATTTTGTGTATTGACAAAAACCTTTACTTTAAACTATCAATATGGAATAAAAATGATTTCCTTAAAAATAATAAGAGATATTTTATGAAAAAATATTTAAAAGATTTTTTATATAACACTACTCTGCTTGCTACAGGTAGTGCAATATGTGCCTTAGCTGTTAACTGCTTTTTAATTCCCCATGGTTTTTTATCAAGTGGAATAACCGGATTTGCCCTGATAGTTTATTATAAATATTCAGCAATCTCAGTGGGCGGACTCTACTTCCTTATAAATATTCCAATTTTCTGTATTGGCTGGTTCTTTGTTGGGAAAAGGTTTATCCTTTATACTATTTGGGGCATGACCTTGTATTCCATAATGCTTTACCTGGTAGATTTCCAGATAGTACTAAATGATCAAATGCTTGCTGCAGTTCTTGCTGGAGGGCTTACAGGCCTGGGCGTGGCAATAATGCTCCGCTCCTATGGTTCAGGAGGTGGGTCTGAAATACTCTGTGTTATTATGAATAAGTTTTTTTCCCTCTCAATTGGAACCGGAGCAATTATTATAAACAGTATTATACTTCTGATATCAGCTAAATTGTTTCCTATAGAAAAAGTGCTCTATACCTTTGTGTACATTGCAGTAAGCACCCTGGTTACTGATAAAGTTTTTTATGGTCTGACCAAGCGTAAGGCTGCATTGATCATGTCAGAAAAATGGGAAGAGATAGTCCATTCACTTACCAGTGTACATGACAAAAGAGTTACTCTTATTCATGGTCATGGGGGGTTCCATGGCAGTGATAAAACAATTCTTTATTCAGTTTTAAATAGAAAGGATATACCTTCGCTAAAAAAAATTGTAATAGAAATTGATCCTAATGCATTTATTACTATTATGGGTGCATCAGATGTAGTTGGTGTTGATATAGGCAATCAGCCACATTGGTAAGTCTGCTTTTATATTTAAGGTAATGAAAAATTAATCATCAAAAAGGGTAGCACCAATTTCACTGCTCCCTTCACTGTAATTTAAACCCAAATGTTTAAAAGCACTTTCTGTAGCCATGCGACCCCTGGGTGTCCTTTTAAGAAGGCCCGTTTGCACTAAAAAAGGCTCGTAATATTCCTCCAGAGTATCGGTTTCCTCTCCAACTGAAATAGCAATAGTTTTGAGGCCAACAGGGCCTCCGCTGTATTTCTCTATGATGACTGATAAAATCCGCCTGTCCATCTCGTCAAGACCAAGTTCATCTATATCAAGCTTTTCAAGGGCAAACCTTGTTATCTCCAGATCTATTTTTTTCTTTTTTAAAACAATAGAAAAATCCGACACTCTTTTAACAAGCCTGTTTACAATCCGGGGAGTTCGTCTTGCACGTGTTGCAATTTCCAGCCCTGCCTGCTCATCCATATCTATTTCCAGTATACTTGCTGTTCTCATTGCAATTTTTCTTAAATCTTCAGGATCATAATAGTTAAGCCTCAGAGGGATTCCAAACCTGTCGCGAAGAGCAGCAGTGAGAAGTCCTGTTCTTGTTGTTGCTCCTATTAGCGTAAATTGAGCAAGGTTGAGCTTAATACTCTTTGCACCTATTCCCTGTCCAATAATAATATCAATTGATCTGTCTTCCATTGCAGGATAAAGAATCTCTTCAATAGCAGGGGAAAGCCTGTGTATTTCATCAATGAAAAGCACATCATTTTCCTCCAGTCCAGTGAGTATGGATGCCAGGTCTCCAGCCTTGTCTATTATTGGGGCAGATGTTGCCTTGATGTTCACGCCCAGCTCATGTGCAATAATAAAAGCCAGAGTGGTTTTCCCCAACCCGGGAGGGCCTGAAAGCAATACATGATCAAGAGACTTTTTGCGCATTCTTGCAGCTTCAATAAAAACTT
>CAYTLM010000217.1:0-3199 GCA_964438485.1 uncultured Leptospirales bacterium
TGCAAATTTCATTGAAATCTGAAATTTTAACAGGATCAAAAATTTCAAGGTTTGAACCCATGAGTCCAACAGTTTCATATTCAGGGATCTGACGAATCTCTCCGTCTATATTCCCCTTGTGCCCGCAAAGAATAGTACAGGGTCTGCATGTACTGTAGGTGGTTTTAAATTTTTCAGCCATTTCCTCACCTGAAATTTTATGTGCCTCCCCATGTGTGCCTCCTGTGAAATTTCGCACAGGCAGCAAGCCCCCTGCATTATTAAGATTTACATTAGCATTGGTTCCATAGTTTCTATATGTTCCTGAGGAGATTTCATTGCTGTTTATATATTTTGTAGCTTTTTTCTTTATTTTCTCAAACCTGTCTTTTTTAGCAGGAATTATTTTAAACTCTTTTCCCTTTGCAGAAATGGCTTTAAGGTTTTTTGACCCCATAACTGCACCCATGCCTCCGCGTCCCAAAAACCTGTGTCCTGATGAAACATTAGCATAGCGGACGAGATTTTCCCCTGCACTGCCTATAGCCACAATGCCGGAAGAATCCTTAGCCAGCATTTCCTGTGTTTTTCGTGTATCCATACCTTTCAGATTTTTAGCATCCCTGAACTCAACTCCTGCAGAAGAAATATATAAATAAACAGGGGTAGATGATGCTCCCTTAACTATAAGGCCGTCCCAACCAGATGTTTTAAGAGCCATGCCAAAGGGACCGCCACAGGAGCAGGAAGTCATAATTCCAGTTAAGGGAGATTTTGTCACTGCAGCAAATCTTCCAGAGCAGGGAGCACCTGTTCCCATCAATACTCCGCAATGAAAGGCAATCATATTATCAGGACCAAGAGGATCAACTCCAGGCTCCATTCTGTCATAAAGAAGCTTTAAAGCAAGACCCTTGCCTCCAAGATATAGTTTTAAATCCTCTTGAGGAACATCATAAACAGTATAGTTTTTTTCTGTTAAATCTACTTCAAGAATTTTGTTGTTTGTACCTATAATTTCCTGCATAAACATCTCCTTTGACATAAAAAATAAAGGCATTAGAATAAATATAATCAGAAACAAAAGAAATAAAAGAAAATTGTTAACCCCCACCTGACTGCTTTAAACAGGCTATTTCGCATGAATGCTTTAGCTTCTCACGGACGCTAATCCTTTCACCTTCACTAAAATAAATATAGTTATTTTTTTTTCTGAAACCGGCTGTTTTAAGAATTTCAACAAGCCTTGTTCCAGGCTTCACATTAAAAACAACCCCCTTTGCAGGATCGTATGAAGAAAGGCTGATTTCATTATGAATTCCAGAATAGAGTTTAAGAATAACTGTTATTCCTTCCATAACTTACAGCACCAATCAAAGAAATTTTAAAAATATAAATAAAATAAATACAATAGATAAAACATTTTCTATTTTAAAGAATCTATTTCTTTTTTCAAAAAATGTCAAGAAACTAAAAAAAAGATTCAAAATCATCCATCCTCTAAAATAAAAATATTATTCTACCTAATATTACAAAGCCAGTTTACATAGAACAAAAACATTTATACAAAAACAAGAACATAATTCTTTTTTTCGTATAAATGTATTATAAAAAGTTTGACATTTAAACAAACCAAAAACAATCTAATTATATTGGCTTAAAAAGATAAAACAACTTAAATAAAATTAAAGCATGGAGGAATTATGGGACCTTTTTTTGACTCAAAAAAGGACTGGGCTGCAGGTTTTGAACAGTACCTTAAAGAAAATAAAACCCTGGCATACATGATGTTGCAAAGGGCTGAAAAATTTAAAGACCACTATGCTCTTACAGAAAAAAATAAAAATGACGAATGGGAATCCATAACCTGGAAAGAGTTTGGAATTAAAGTCAAAGCTATTGCCAGAGTGTTAATTTCAATGGATCTTAAACCAGGAGAAATGTGTGCTATTTTTTCTCAAAACAGAGCAAACTGGGCAATTTCCGATCTTGGGATTCTTGCAACAAGGGGGGTATCAGTACCTATATATGCAACAAATTCAAAAGAGGAAGCTGAATATATTATCAATGACGCAGAAGTGAAAATTATTTTCACAGGGGATCAGGAGCAATACAATAAGGCAGCTGAAATTATCAAAACCAACAAGCATCTTAAACAGATTGTTGCCTTTGATAAGGAAACAAAAATTGATTCTTCCCATAGTGTATACTTTGAAGACCTTATTCAAAAAGGAATGTCCCTTACAAATGATAAGGAATTTAATGAAAGACTTGAAAATGTAGACCCCGATGACATCCTTACTCTAATCTACACATCAGGTACAACTGGAAATCCCAAGGGTGCAATACATACTCACAGAAGCTTTATGAATGGTATTTATCCTTCATATATGCGATTTCCTGAAGTGGGAACTGAGACGATTTCTCTTGCAATACTTCCTCTGTCACATGTATTTGAAAGAATGTGGTCTTATGGCTGCATGACTGCAGGAGTACAAATTGTTTACTGTCCTGATCCAAAACAGTTTCTCGAAGTTATGAATAGGATTAAGCCGCATCTCATGACAAGTGTACCCAGGATATGGGAAAAGGTATATGGCACTATTCACGAAGGACTTAAAACAGCCCCCTTTATTAAAAGGAGCCTTTTTGAATGGGCAACAAAAGTAGGTATAAAGGAATATCGGAAAAAAGTAAAAACCGGCAAAGGCCAAAGCGGATTGCAATACAAGCTGGCAGATAAAATAATTTTCAGCAAAGTAAGAGCCACTCTTGGTACTGAAAACTGTAATGTTTACCATATTGGCGGCGCTGCCTTTGCTCCTGATATCAATGAATTTTTTCAGGCATTTGGCATAAACATAGTTCAGGGATACGGGCTTACTGAATTTTTCCCTGTTTGCGTAGGATTCCGTGACACTGGTAAACCAGCCTATTGCGGGCCGGTTATACCCATGTGTAATGTGCGTATAGCTGCAGATGGTGAAATACAGCTAAAAGGCGGAATGGCTCTTAAAGGTTACTACAACAATGAAGAAGCTACAAAGGCCTGCTTTACAAGTGATGGATGGTTTAAAACACAGGATGTGGGAGAATTAATTTCAGAAGAAAAAAATGGAGAAGTTCTGCAGTACATTAAAATCACAGACCGGATAAAAGATCTTATTATCACAGCAGGCGGAAAAAATATTTCTCCCCAGCAGATAGAGGTACTTCTTGG
>CAYTLM010000218.1:0-3182 GCA_964438485.1 uncultured Leptospirales bacterium
ACAGAGGTTTCAGCAAAGGAGCTCAAGGAAACAGTAAAGAAAATGTTTGCTCTTGGGCACTGGGAAGAATTCGCAATCAAAAATTTTAAAACATTCCCCAGGTTTGTAAGAGACCAGTGCATAGATGCCTTGAATAAATTCAATGTTGATGAAACAAGGAAAGATATTTTACATCAAGCTCTGTCGTACTGCCTGGAAAATAAAACATATTCCTTTGCAAATTTACATGATACTTACCAGCATTTTATATATGCCTGCCATGATAGTGAAGATATTAAATCGGATCGAAGAATTTTAGAACCTTTAAAATCAAAGCATCATGAGTCAGTTCCCGTTAAGAATCGGGACCTTGATACTTACATATCAATAATAAATTAAAGGAACATTAAAATGAAATCATATACAACGACCATATCTCTGCTGGATACATTAAAATTGAAAGGCATAATTAAAAGTCTCGATGAAGTTATAAGTGATGCTGAAAGAGAGAAGCATTCATACATTACTTTTTTAAACAATCTGTTTTCCAGTGAAATTCATTACAGAACAGAAAAGCGTTTCCAAAGAAATATGACAGGAGCACATTTCCCAACTACAAAAAAATTTAAAGACTTTGAATTTGGAGCTGTAAAAGGAATCGGAAAATCTGAAGCAATAAACCTTTTAGACTGCAGGTGGATTGATAAAAAAGAAAACCTGCTTTTCTTCGGCCCTCCAGGTATTGGGAAAACCCATCTGGCAATTGCGTTTGGGATTAATGCTATTGAAAAGGGATATACTGTATGTTTTGAAAAAGTAACAAACCTCATGAAACTTTTAAAGACAGCTGAAATTCAAAGAACCGCCGCATACAGATTAAATCGAATTTTGAAATCGAACCTGATTATCATTGATGAGATAGGGTACACGCCTATTGACCGAAAAGAGGCCAACCTTTTTTTTAATCTCATTAGCGAATTATATGAAAAAGCATCCATAGTTTTAACATCAAATAAAAGCTTCGAAAATTGGGCTGAAATGATGGGTGATTCTATAATGACAACAGCAATGCTGGATAGACTACTTCATCATGCTAACATCTTCAACATGGATGGAGATTCTTATAGAATAAAAAGTAAAAATAAAAAAGGAGGTAAATAACCGTCTGACTCTTTTATAGATTGGGAATTTTATTTACCGACACCCTGGGAAAAATACTTTCACAGGGGTGGGAATTGTACTTGCCATTTACAGTTCCTCAATTAGCCAGTTTATATTAAACTCAGGGTCACCCCAGAGTATTCCGCCGTCATATTCAGAGGAATACTCTTTTGAACGCTTGTACATTAGCTGAACATCATTAGTCAAAGCTACAAATCCGTGGGAAACCCCTTAAGGATCTCTCTGATTCCTGCAAGCATCAAAGTGGAAAGAGGATAGTATATCATAGGCTTGTCATAAATCGGAAGGAGCTGCCTGCACACAAACTTTGTTAGAGGAAAAAGCCTTGTGCCTGTACCTCCGGCAAAAATAATTCCCTTCATATGCTGCTCCTGTTCTTAGATAAAATAAGGCCATAGAGGAGCCCAATAAAACAAAGGGCTTAAGCCCCCTTGTTCTTTAACGGATATTCCAAATACACAAGTTCTTTTATGGTCAATCATCTATTGTTATAATTATTTTCAATGATTTGCTCAAGTAAAAAATAAAAACTTTCTACTCTATTATCTACGGGTGAAGGAATATCATAATTTGCGATAATACCCTGTGCTGAAAACTTCGTCATAACAATCGGAATATTATTTTGAAGAGCCTCAAGATTTTTTATTTTTACACCAGAACCTTTCAATATAGGTGAAATAATACAAATACACTGGGAAAACAGCTCTGTGATAACAACTTCATCAACGATTCCCGTAAAAAAAATTCTATCATATTTCCTGAATCGGCCTGTGCTTTTTTTTGAACATGAACCAGTCACAATTATTTTAAGTTCAGGGTATTTGTTAATGAATTTGCAATATAAATTTTTACAAAACCACTGCAAACCATGTAGATTTGGACTATAATCCACACTTCCTGGAAAAAGTATAAAATCCCCTTTACCTGAATGCTTAAAAAAAGTTTCAAAAAATATCTTTTGAGACCAGCAACTCATACTCTTTTCAACAGGCTTAATTTCACTCGAAAAAATTTCCATATCAAAGGAACTGGCAAATATTATTTCATCAGCCTTTGATAAAATATTTTTTTCATAAAAATACATTTTTAATGATTCAAGGTAATATAATAATTTCTTAATCAAATTATAAGTTAAAGTACCATGTTCTCGAAGTAAAAGATACTCCTGATTATGGATAAAAAAATCTGTTTTTATTTTCTTATATCTACACTTAAGCTTGGTAAAAATCTCACCAAAGCAAACGGAATGCAAAAGTATTCTGCTAATTCCATGAGTATTTATAATATCAACACATTTTTCTATTAAATTATATTCATCATATTTGACTGCAAACCTGGGTTTTAAAGAGAAAAAAAAACTCATATACTCTATCAAAAAAGAAATTTTACCATTTGCAATTGTGGCATAGTCAGGTTTATAAGAATAAAATGATATATGTCTGTCTTTAAAAAATTTTTCAGAATCTTTGAAATCTTCATTTTTCGAGTTAAAGGATAAAACTACAACATTAGCGCCTTCTTCATTTTTTTCGATAATTGAGCTTAACACAGCTTTCTTCCCACCAGTTAAAGCCGGGTATGGGATATCGGGTGTTACTATTAATATATTTTCATTCATTAATTAATATTCCCCCTGTTTATCTTTCATAAAATTGATAATAGTATCTACATACTTATCCCATGAAAAAAACTCCGCTCTTTTCAATGATTTTTCAAATAATTTTTTTTTAAAATTGGTATTAAAGCAAAGATCAGTTATATATTTTGCTATACCATCTATATCAAGAGGATCAACAAGTATACATGCATCACCCGCAACTTCCGGTAATGAGGATCGATCGGAGGTAATTACCGGAGTTCCGCATTTCATTGCTTCAAGAACAGGCAGCCCGAATCCCTCATAAAAAGACAGATACAGAAAAGCAAGAGCCCCGGAATAAAGAGGTGCAAGATAAATATCATCAACATAGCCACTTACAATTACTTTTGATTTAAGACTTTCTGATTGGTTGATTTTCTCG
>CAYTLM010000219.1:0-3178 GCA_964438485.1 uncultured Leptospirales bacterium
TTCATGTCACTGTCAACGAAATATTTCAATTTACCTTTTCCTTTTTTCCCCATTTAGTTGCTGATTTGACCCTTTGCAATCAATGATATATTGCATAAAAGCCCTGGATATAAGTTCCTCACTTTTCTGTAAATATTACAGATAGCCTCTGCGTTTTTTGTTAAAAAATAATTTAGCATCATTTACATGTTCAGGAATAAAAACCCTCTGAATATGCCCTTATTTTTAATTGCTGTAGTACATCTCTCTGGCTATTTTTCGTATATGCTCAGGGAGTTTTTCAAGGGGATATTTCCCCGCAGAGATTAGATTGAGATTCCATGCCCAGTGTTCTTCATCATTGTCACTTTCAACTTTCGATAATTCAGAAGCGAGCTCGATAATTTTTTTATCAAGCTCAATCAGATTATTGCAGATAACAAGTTTATCCAGGTCATAGGCCACCCTGATGTCCATAATCTGATAATTTTCGTGCTCTTCCTGTTTGCCAAACCCCTCAATCCTCTGGTTAAGAAGTTCAATATATGTGTCTTCGTCGATTTTGTATCCACTCATTTTATTTTAATTCTCTCTGTAGTTAGCTATTTAAATCCCACTACTGGGAGCTGATACATATTGAGGACTCAAATTTGAATAAGGATATACCGGCTTTAAATCCCACTACTGGGAGCTGACACTGTCATGTAGGCATAGTTAAGCTCTTTATCAAAATGTTTCTCTGTTATCTGATTATTATTCATGAGGCTGAATATAATTCTGTCTGCAAAAATCGGCTTGAAGATTTCTGCTACATCAAGTGATAAAGAAAATCTTCGGTATGAGGGTTCGTGCAAAAAGCTTACAGTTGGGTTTAATTGGGTTCTGTATATTTCTTTTAAAACAGCAGTATAAACAAGGCTGTTCATAAAGGAAATAAAAGCGTTCATCATATTATCAGGAGGATGTTTAACTCTTTTTTCAAATTCAATCTCTCTGTTGATTATTAATGGAAATGCCCTATAGTATATATCCCTTACATTCCCTTCTATTCCCATGAGTGATTGAATATTTTTTTGTTTATCAATGTTTTCAAAGAGCGATTCTATTTGTTCAATCTGACGGTTGCATTTATCTTTGTATTTTTTAAGATTCTGAATAATGCCATATACTGCTCCTTTTATAAATTCCGCTGCAATGCTTAAACGCTTTGTATGGTCAAGATAAAAGGATGATTGTCTGACAATTACATCACCGGCATTTAAAAATTCTCTTGGGTAAAAAGTGCCGGAATAAAAACCATAATAATTGAAAAAATGAAGCATTATATCATGCTGATTAAAAAAGTTTATAAGCTATGTATTAAGGTCAATTTCTCCAAAAATATATATGGAGTCTATATTGTTCACAGGGATGGGTGTTTTTTTTACATTGCCATCTTCCTTGTAGCAGAACATTACAGAGTTGTCCTGTCTGCTTATTCTTCCTGATCTGAAAATATAGTAGTCTCTCATAATTAAACAAAACAGTATTCGTAATAGCTGCATTTTTTGCAAATACCGGATCTTTCTCCCTCAGGAGGTGAGTTAAGACATTTGATTGATTCAATTTCTTTAAGAATGTTGTTTATATAAGTTTTATCCGATTCTTCAAAATAAACATTTTCGGTTCTTCGTATTAATGGGTAGTCAATTTTACCATTGAAATCAAGTCCAAGCTGTTTTAATTTGTAAAGATAGTATTTTAGCTGCCATAAGTGGGCGTTTTCAACAGCTTTTGATTTTTTTACTTCATGAATCAACCCTTTCCCTGGTTCTATAAAATCAAGTTTAATTCTGCCCAGGGTAATTTCTTTCCGTTTTCGTTTATATGAATCTTCATGAATTTTCGCTCCAATTTGAACAGCTTCACTTGTATGCTCCATCTGTATGTTATGCGAAAAAAGCCAAAGCTTCTTTTTGCAGATGAAGTAATAGCTTATTTCAACTCCTGTGATGTCGTCTGTAATTATATTAGGCATTGTCTTTGCTTTGCTCATAAAGTTTGATTATAAGAGGAAGTATATTAGGAAGTTTTTTTTTATTGTTTTTTATATAATTGCAACATCAATATCAAAATATTTATGTATAAGTTTGTCTCTCATTCTTGCCATAATAGACCAGGGTATATCAGGGGTTGAAGATGTAATATCTATTGAGAGATTTTTTACAGCTTCACCAATGATCTCCAGCTTTCTTATTACTGCGCTTAAAGTTTTGTCATCTGCATTAAATTCATCGTAGGTCATGTTGTTTGTAAATTTTATAGCAGCTTCTATTGCGTCTTTTATGTCTTTAATATATAGAGCCTGTCTACGCTTCATATATAAATTACCTCGGACATAATTCTTTCTTTAAGTTCAGGCCTTATTGCGCTTTCACGCACAAGGTCAATTTTTTTGTTTAAAATTTTTTCGAGATATTCTTCTGCTCCAAAAAACTCTCTCATTCCAGGGGTGTTTTCAAATTCTATAAGTATATCTATATCGCTATCTGTTTTTTCATCTCCTCGGGCATAGGAGCCAAACACTCCAAGTTTCGTAATTTTAAATTTTTTATGGAGACCTGCTTTTTCTGACTCAAGTTTTGATATAAGTTCCTGCTTCATTTTTTGAACCTGTCCGCATACCTGAAATTAGTAGCTTTTTGTACTTTAGATTATTTTATAGAAATACTATATACGCTATTGTGTCTAATGTCAACAAGGTTGTTGTTTTTTATTTTTGTAATAATTTATATTTGTATGTGATAAGAAAGTGGCATTCCTCAAAAAGAAGATTGCAGATAAAATAACATTAGTAATATATTTGTATCAAGTAAATACTGCATTACATATATTCTCTGAAATCATTAATTGGCTCATAAAATAATTCATTAATTTTCATGTCATCTTTTCCAGCACCAAAAATTCTGCTTTTTTCAGAGGCTATTTCATTTTCGAGCGGTATAATAATTACTTCAACTTTCCTGGCTTTGAAATCATCAGGAAGATCTATAATTATCTGCTGATTAATCGGTTTTTTTATTTCTCTTATAGCTATCACAAAGAAACTCCAGATGTTTGCAAATTTTTTTTATATGTATAATATATTATTAATTTTATATTTTTCAATTAAAGTATTGAAAATATGAGAAGTCAATAAATTTTTAGTGACATTCTATTA
>CAYTLM010000220.1:0-3118 GCA_964438485.1 uncultured Leptospirales bacterium
ATCAATCACCTCGTTTTTGGTTATCATCTGCCCACCTTAAAAAAATCATTTATGTAATTTTTTCATTGTTCAAAAAATCATTTGAAAGTAAAAGTAAAAATTTACAAGTATTTTTTAATCCCTTTAATACATGTAGTCTTCTTTATGCACAAAGGTAAAATAATAATGTTACAAAAAAGTTATCATGAAATTATTCAGAGTGTCGATATAATCCATGAGACATAAGTACTATTGCCTGGAGCGTATTTTAATGAGTAAAATTAAAAAAAAGAAGAAGAAAACAAAATCTTTCAGGGAGCTGCTTGAAAGGTATCTTGAAATTAAAGGTCTTGATATTGTAGTTATTCTTAACGATGGAACAGAAGTAGAGCTTTACAAAAACAGAGAAATTATCAATGATATAATTATTGCCATTGATAACAGCAACAAAAAGCAGAGCATCCCTATTGCTGAAGTAAAATCAGTGGATATGTTTGCAGCATAAATCCAGAATCAATGAAGTTTAAACCTATTTTTCTTTAACAACAGGCTTAAGCTTCATTGATTTAATAAAATCATTTACAACCTCTTCAGCTGCATCAGAAAAAGTATATGATTTTTTTGTCAACAAACCTGTCCATACAGCTTCACCGGTTTTAGAAGAAACCATTCGGGCTGTAATACCAACAGAATAAGTTGTTTCCAGCCAGGAAAAAAGATAAAGAAAAGTTGTTGAATGCTGAAAAACTCTGTAATCATGCACTGAACCAAAGATAAAATAATCAACTCCAGATATTTTACCTGCTTCAATAATCCAGCTCCTGCTATATTCATCATTCTCAGATAAAGAACAGTCAAGCTCTGATGAGATTGCCTCAATACTTTTTACATTAAAGCCCCTGTTAAAAAGCTTTGTTTCAAAAATATTTCTTACAAGTGCCCCTGAATTATTGTTCTCCTTTTTATTAAAATCTTTAAAGGGGAGTACTGCTATTGAAATATTATCCCTATCCAGCATATCTTTATTATAAGATACTGATGAACTAACACATGATATATTAGTAGCCAGACCTAATGCTATAAATATTAAAATAATTTTTTTTTGTAAAAACATAAATAATCTCCGGACTATTTTATAATAAATCCTCAAGACAAATTACACCAAAATATCACCACTACTTAAACCATTACCCCACTTATTTAAAAAGCTTTGGCTATTCCAATTTTTGCAAAAAGAATAAAACCGCTTGTTGAAAAATCACTGGCTCCAGGTACGTCTATTACAACTGAATCATCATCTGAACGTACTATTTTCATCCCTATTCCAAATCTAAATTCAGGGCATAAATAAGTATCAGGAAATATTTCATAGTCAAAGCCTGCTGAAAGCGTAAGATGTATTATATATGAATCAACATCACCTATAGAGGAAAACTGCAAGTAAGGACCAGTACCAAACCAGGGATTAATTCTTTTAAGATTAAAATGTCTAAGCAGGGAAAACCCAACAGCATGAAGTTCAATTACATCAAATTTCTTTTTATTTTCATGGATATTATCATTTATAACAGCAGGATAAATAAGCCACTCTGTCCTGTAAGAGATATAGGGATTTACCCTGTAATCAAAAAAAATTCCCATAGCTGTGGCATATGTCCAGATTGCACTATCCTGAACAGTAACTGAACCAGCCTCGATGGTAAGATAAGACGAAGCCCATGAAAAAACAGGTCCCATTCCTAACATTCTACGGTTATCAGCCTGCAAGTCGCTATGAAGAAAGACAACAAAAAGCAGAAGAAGAAAATATTTTTTCATTAAACCCTGCAAAAAATTAAAATTTCCGTCTTTCCCTGTTATGATTAAGCCTGTTCATAATATAAAGGGCTGCATAAGCTCCTATAAACCCTGCGATTATATTAACCCCTGCTCCTCTGGAAAGGTAATCAAGAATTGTTACAGTAATATCGTAAAAAAGCTTATCAAGCAAAAGGCCTCCTATTAAAGCTCCTATTAATCCAACAACAAGTCCGCCTATATATCCTCCAAAAAGATCCCGCTTTTTAAGATTATAAAAAATAAAAGCTACAAAAGCTCCGATTCCTATATAAATAACAATTGCTTTTACAACAAGTAAAAAGCTTCTGATTCCTTCAGACATTTTACACCTCTAGGATAATTATTTTGTATTTGAAAAAATTTATTAAACCTTAGTTTAAAAAAATTAAAATATTAATATGAACAATTAAATTAGCAACACTGTTATGTAAAGAATAATTCTCCCTTCCCTTCACGTATAACATTAAGAGAATCACCGGTAAAATCAACTACAGTGGAAGGAATTGAAATTTTAGGGCCTGCATCAATTACCAGATCAACATCATTCCTGGAAACCTTTTCAATATCATGAGGATCCACTATATATTCCCCTGTTGCTGTGTAAACACTTGTTGCAAGTATTGGTCTTCCAAGAGCTTTTACCAAATCAAGGGCAATGTTGTTATCAGGAATGCGCACCCCTATTGTTTTTTGATTTGTTACAACAATTTTTGGAACAAGCTTGGATGCATGAAAGATAAAGGTATAGGGACCTGGAAAAGCTTTTTTCATTATTTTAAAAGCTCCTGTTGAAATATTTCTCACATAATCATTTGCTGATGATATATCAGGAAAAATAAAGCTAAGAGGTTTTTTCCTGTCCATTTTTTTTAATCTGTAAATTTTTTCAATAGCCCTCTTGTCTTTTATATCACATCCATAAGCATAAACAGTATCTGTAGGGAATACAATCACTCCCCCCTGATCCAAAATTTCCTTTGCTTTACCAATGAGTCTGGCCTGAGGATTCTGTTCATTTATTACAAAAATCATTTTTTATTTACCACGCCTTTAATAAATCCCGGCATACCCGAATTTATATAAATTTTCTCGATTAATTTATTAGCTTATTTCTTCAAAAAAACTTTAACCCTTTAAGGAAGATTGAGGAATTGATTAATTCATCTCACATAAATAAGTATAATTCAATCAATATTTGTTTTTATAAAATTTATTGTAAAAAAAAAGGAAAGTATTTATTGCCCTTATAAACAAAGAAGGCTTTTGCAGATAGCGCGATCTGCAAAAGCCCTCAACCTGG
>CAYTLM010000221.1:0-3107 GCA_964438485.1 uncultured Leptospirales bacterium
GGAGAACTGATTATAATAAGCAGCAGCTTTTACGCTTTACCCAGGAATATCTGAAAGACTCCAGTATAAGGGTTCGTATTTTTTCATGTATGATCCTTATACGTTTAGGGAATCAGAATGCTTTGAAGATCGTAAGGGATATGCTTACAATAAAAAATAAATCAATACAGAGAGAAATTTTTACTATTTTAAGCAATATAGAGTCTGCAGATTTTTATTTTTTTCTTATTTCTTTATTAAAAGAGGAGTATGGCATAAGCAGAGATATAATAAATGTTCTTGAAAAGCTTCCTGCGGAAGAATTGCATGAGATAGAAACTTTTATTATAAATCTTTTTAGAAAATTTGAACTTCCTCCAGGCATGAGTCAGCCCAGGATCGTTGCATCATCAGTACTTGTAAAAAAAGATGTTATATTGCTTTATCTTATTATAAATAATTATACCAGCCTTAGCAGAGGTTTTAATTTTTATGAGCTGATAAATCTTAATCAAAGGATCGATGCTATTGTTCTTAAAGCGCTTAATGAAAATTCAGGAGTGATTTCCAATAAAAGTCCGGATGCTGTTACAGTATGGTTTCAGGAAGCTGAAAACGCAGTAAAGGCAGCAGAGCGAATAAGGGATGGAATCCTCAATTACAATAGATCCAGTATTTACAGTATGAACCTTGATGTGTCTCTTGTTATAGTTTCCGCACCTGTTAATATGTACAGGGATGAGATTAAGGATTATTCCTACGATGAATATATTGTAAAACCAGGATTACCTTTAAGCAATACTATTCTGCTTAATCGTGATGCTGCTGATAAAGTTAAGCAAGCCTACTATTCAACACCTATACCGGAAATTTTATACTCCTTTAATTCAGGAGAGAATCTTCATTATGAGCTTATAACTTCTGTTAATTTTTTGGATAGCGCTTCTACAATTATTGATGAAAAAGAAGAGGCTATTAAAAAACAACAGGAGATGAAAAGTCAGATAGAATCCCAGGTGAAGACTCTTCATATGCAGGGTAGGTCAACAACTTCTGTTGCAATTGCAGGCGAACTTGAAAATGTGGGTATTAAGCTTAAATCTCAGTTTGCAGAGATTGAGAGATACATCAATTTAAGATCAACAGACAGGGAGCTTAATAGAAATGTACGCCAGATGCTTAATAATGCCTATAATCTTTATAGAGTGGAAATATCCAAGCTTACAATCAAGTAAGCTTATCTGTCTATAAACTGCCTGGCAATATCAAGTTTGTGATTAATAAGAAGCACTGAATTGGTTAAAAAAAACCGGTTCTGTCTGTGTTTAAGAAGTTCCTCGTATTGTATAACTGCATTTTTATAATCTCCTGTTTTAAAAGAGGATTCAGCAAAGTAGTAATGCAGGGATTTATCATAGTCTTTTGTTGTGTCTATTGATTTGAAAAGCACAATAGCTTTCATGTATTCCTCATTAATAAAATGAATTTTAGCCAGGCCAAGCAAACCATTGGGAAATGTTTTATTTATTGAAAGCACTGATTTATAATAATTTTGCGCTGTTGAAAGCTGGTTTCTTTCAAAGTAAAGATCACCAATAATAGTGAGAATATTCAGATCTCTGGGGTTCTTTCTCTGGGCAGCCCTGAAGTTATCAAGCGCAAGGCTTTCCTGGTTTTTTCTGCTGTAAATATATCCAATCTGAAGGTTTACTTTATCGTATTCTGGTACAATCTGCCCTGCCTTTTGAAGGTGCATAAGAGCATAATCCAGCCTGTTAAGATAGAGATAGCATATTCCTATATTGTATCTGAAAGGAAAAAAAAGAGGAGCCCTTTTTAATGCTGCGTTTAGAATTTTTTCAGCTTCTGTATAGTTACCCTCAAGCATTAAATCTGCAGCTCTGTTATTGGCCTTAGCTGCCGGATTTTCACCACTGCAGTAAAGTACCTCTTCTTTTGAATAAATACTTTCAATAGCAAATTCTTCAGGTTTGTCATTTATTTTTGAGAGCCAAAAGAAATCATTTCCCAGGGTGTAATGTAAAGGCATTGCTATAAACATAAAGGTGAGTGAAAATAGTTTCAGGAATTGCTTTTGCAAAATTTTTTCCTTATTACAGAGAATTTAGTTAAGCCTGTTTATTTAATAGTACATATAATATATATCGGGATAAAAGTTTAATCTGTCAAATATTAGAGAGTATTTTTATGTTTTAAAATAATTCCGGTTAAGGCATAAATTAAATTAAACTGAAAAAAATCTTGCAAAGATCAGGGTAAATCAGTGGTATTGAATTTGGCTGATTTTTAACATGTTTTGTTGGAATATTTATGAAAATAAAAAAAGATTATATGAATATATATTATGAAATTCCGGAAAACAAAGGACGATTTATTTCTCCTGTTGTAACAATTGGAAATTTTGATGGTGTGCATTTGGGACACAGGCAGATTTTAATCACCCTAAAAAAACGGGCTGAGCATTATTCCGGTACCCCCTTTGTTGTGACATTTAGGAATCATCCAAGAACAGTAATTCATCCAGGGGCAATATGCAGGATGATTACAACAGTTGAAGAGAAGCAAAAGTATATTTTTGAATCAGGCATTGAAAATATTATTATGCTCGATTTTACAAAGGAGTTTTCCCAGCTTAGTGCGCGCGAGTTTTACAATGATCTGCTTATTGAAAAGCTTGGAGTGAAAGAAATAGTAATAGGCTATGATCATGCATTTGGAAAGAACAGAGAGGGGAATATTGATTTCCTTAATAAGCTTTCTATTGAAACCGGAGTTCCTATTACAAGGGTTAGAGAGGAAACAGTGGGTAATGAAATAATATCTTCAACGGTTTTAAGAAAAGAGATTGATTGTGGTAATATGCTTCAAGTTGAAAATCTTCTTGGAAGACATTATACTCTTACAGGTACTGTGGTAAAGGGTGAAGGCAGGGGGAAAAGTTTGGGTTTTCCCACTGCCAATATTCAGCCTGACCATGAGGATAAGATGATCCCTGCTTACGGGGTTTATGCTGTTAAGGTTTTTATAAACAATGCTGTATTTAATGGTATGTTGAATATAGGCAATAATCCAACCTTTAGTGCAAAGAGCAGAACCATAGAGGTGAA
>CAYTLM010000222.1:0-3060 GCA_964438485.1 uncultured Leptospirales bacterium
AGGCCTTAATCTCTGCACAGGAGTGTTCCGAAGTTTTAAAGTTTATAAAGTAATTTTTTTAACAATTACCGAGTGCCGACTCGAGATAACCTAGGCTAAAAACTTAAATATATAAATAATACAGGGAAGAGTCAATTATTTCTTAACAACAACCTGCTCTGACCCCCTTAGACAAATCCCGTAGCTCAGGAGACTTTTGAGAAGAATATCGCTGCTCTATTTTTATTCTTGACATGAAATCAAAAAGAAAATCAATATTGCCTATATCAATAATAGAGAGAGTTTAAAAAACTATGAAACTTACTGTAAAATACTTTTCTTCGCTATGCCTTATTATGTTTTTTCTAATTTTTACAGGTTTTAACGCCTGTTCTTCAAAGGAACCTGAAAATAATGGAAATATAAAAAAAATGACAAAACAAAACAACAGGGTTCCTGGAGAATACCTGATAAAGCTTTCAGCAGATAATGGCGAAAAAGAAATTAACGATCTTTTTAAAACATATGGAATTGAAAGTATTACACCAATAGGTGAAAGACTCTTTAAAGTTAAGCTTGAAAATGATCCTGGACCAGAAACAATAAAAGAAATCGCTGACAAATCAGTAAAAATTGACTATGCAGAACCCAATTATATATACAGAATTAATCCTCCAGGTAAAAAGGAGAAATTGCAAAATATTAAACAGTAATTAAACTTCATTCCACTTTCTTCCAAAGATAACCCCCTAAATCCCCCATTGGGGGACTTGATAAATTTCTGCTCACATTTATACTTTATTAGGCACTAAAATAAAAAAGTTAATCAGCCCCCTCTGGGGGCGGCGGAAAAAGATTTCTTAGAGAAAAAATTTCATTCCGCCGGGGGTTTGCATAACCAGATGTGTATGGAAAATAATATTAATTTTCCCAATATACCAAATAAACCAAATTTATTTATTATAGTTTATCTATTGCATCAACCGCACCATTGGCATTGAGCATTTTCCTATCAGCCACTTTCCCATCCAAACTTCCATACTCAGTAGAACCACCATAAACCGCATTAATTATTTTAGTATAATCATTTGTTGAATAGCTCCCTTTATTATCCATATACCTTTGAATAGCCATTGCAACAACACCAGCTACATGGGGCGCTGCCATAGATGTACCATCTGAATAGAGGCAGGCAGTATTATTGAGATAAAGCCTTGTTATATCAAACCAGGCAATACCAGCTCCTTGATTTGTTATAGTTTCATTTGACTCAAAATAAAAACCAAGACTTATTGTTCTTCCTGTTAAAAATGTTAAATCAAGTTCATCCATAAATAATCCTGAATAATCCCCAGAATAACCCCATTCCACATCATCCGGTATACCACCTTTCTTATTATACACAACCAAAAGAAAATCCTCATCCTTTTCAGTTTTTATATCAGCAATATATGAAACAACTAATGAGTTTTCTCCTGTAAAGCTAAAATTTTTATAAGCCATTGTTAACATATTATTTTGATAATCTGCTTCCCCAAAATTAGCAGGAACAGTAAGCATATCAATTTCAAAATCACCTGTCGAATCCAGAAGATAATCCCCATGAAAATTTTCTTTATAAGTATAAGTTCCTGTTCCCCAACCATCCTCCTTTATCCAATCAGTAAAATCTTCAGTTGTTACAACACTCTGCCCAGGCCAGGAGCTTAAAATATCTACGCCCGGGGCTGCAATATCAACCCATGATCCGTAATTGGAAAAATCTGCCAAATTCCCTTTCTGATCAACAGCAGCTACAGAAATCACGTTATTATATCCTTCAGCTCCATAGGCTGCTGGGTAAGAGTCAGTGGATATATTTGTTGCTTCATTCCCTGCTGCTGCAACAATAATAACACCATTGTCTCTGGCATATTCTACTGCGTCTTTCATAAAATCAGCATCAGGCCCTCCCAGACTTGCGTTTATAATATGTGCTCCATTCTCAACTGCAAAAACAATACCATATGCTATATCCTCAAGAGTACCACTTCCTGCTGCATCAAGAACCCTCACTGCCATAAGCTTAACCTGCCAGCAAACCCCCACTACACCCTTTGCATCATTCCCTCTTGCTCCAATAATGCCAGCGCAATGTGTCCCATGCCCATTAAGATCCATGGGATCTTTATTATTATCCACAAAGTTATATCCATGGTTAGGATATGTAAAACCGCCGTCCCACATGTTAGGAGCCAAATCGCGGTGGTTATAGTTAATTCCAGTATCAAGCACAGCTACAATTACATCATTGCAGTCTGTTATTTTTTCCCATGCCTCTTCAGCCTTTATGTCCTTACCAGATGTGCCTGAAGTACTGTTCACAGACTGGCCTGTGTTTTTTAAACCCCAAAGAAGATTATAGCCTGGATCATTCGCTGTTTTAAAAGCCCTGTATATATAATTGGGTTCTGCATACTCAACATCAGGATGTGCAGTATATTGGGCTACAGCTTTTTCTACTTCAATGCCACTCTTGAGTTTTATTTTTTTCACAAGAGAGTTTTTTCCCTTTGTTGCACTAAATAAAGATTTTACACCCTTGTTCCCAAAAGAATTCATTATTTGAGCTGCTTTATCCTGTGTAGTCCCCTCTTTAAATTTAACCAGTACTTCACCAGCTACATAGTTTATATTCTTATTTTTTCCTTTAAACAAGGAATAATTCGACTTGGGGCATGCAAATGTCATGCTAGAACCATCCGATGTCTCTACTCCATAAGTACACTCAGGAGTTACGGAACCCCCACCATCGTCTCCACAACCTGTGAAGACAAAGATTATACCTGCAATAAAAAATAGCAGGAGCAACATTAAAGTCTTTTTCATCATAAGCCTCATTTTAAATTATTTTTTTAAAAAAATTTTTACTCAGCAAAATTTAAAATAACAATAAACCTTTAGCTCCTTTGCTGTTGGCAAAAAATATTTTTCATAAATTTTTATTTTAATTTTACTGAGAGATATTTACGCGGCTAAATATATAAAAATCTGCAAAAGCCAAAGAAACTGTATAAAAACGCTTCCTCAAAATCAACTCTT
>CAYTLM010000223.1:0-3000 GCA_964438485.1 uncultured Leptospirales bacterium
TACAGGCTGTAAAAGCATTTCCGCTACAGATTTTATTTCATCAGAATCCAGTTCAACATTTATAAGGTAGTTATCGCTGATTGAAACTGCATCAATGCTGTAGCCCAGTGAATTAAAGCGTTTTATTATTGCGCTGCCTCTGGGATCTTTGCGGGTATAGTATAACTCTATTCTGTGTTTCGCATAATTTAATTGTGGCATCTGTTGTTTCTCCATTGTTATGATAATTTGATAAAAAAAGTAAGTTAAAATGTCTACAATTTTACTAAAAAAAAGAATTAAACTAACAGGTTTATGAAAAAATGATTTTATTTTTATAGTGCTTTTTTTATTTTATTTTCTTGTATTATTTAATTTGTTTATGTTATTGGTAATTTGCATAATTTTAGGATTGTAATAAATTTATTTGTCATTTTGGAGCTATAGAGAAATTAATATTATTTTTCATATAACCTTAATAAAGAACCCCCCGGCGGAATGAAATTTTTTCTTTAGGGAATCTTTTCCGCCGCCCCCTTATAGGGGGCTGATTAACTTGTTTTATACTTTTTAATGCACCTTTTCTATTTTAGTATGAAAAAAGTATAAACATAAACAAAATTTTATCAAGTCCCCCCCTGGGGGATTTAGGGGGCTCAAGTCTCACTTTGTGCGAGGCTCATAGATATGAGCTAGTGCAAAGGACAGGCATGAAGCCTGTTAAGCCAAGGGGATAACTTTAGGAGAAAGGAAAATAAAGGTTATTATGTTTCCCTGTAATTAGATCTTTATAAATTTATTTGTCATGAATTGTGCCATATTTTAAAAACCAAGAGGTACTTACATGCTTACTGTAGAAGAAAATAGGGTGGTAACCTTCGAATATACACTTACAAATGATGCTGGTGAAATTATTGATTCTTCAGCAAATCATTCACCCCTTATTTATATCCAGGGTTCAGGGCAGATCATACCAGGCCTTGAAGAAGAGATGCAAGGGAAAAATGTTGGTGATAAGTTTATTGCTAATATTGCTCCGGAAAATGGATATGGCCCAAGATATGATGAGCTTGTAAAAGATATAGAAAGAGAACATCTTGCTCATCTTGATGATATTCAGGTGGGAATGCAGCTTCAGGCTCATGATGGTAATAGTGTACAGGTGCTCACAGTTACCAGTGTAAATGACAAAACAGTTACACTTGATGCTAATCATCCCCTTGCTGGTGAAACTCTTCATTTTGATGTTGAAATAATCGGTATTCGGGAAGCAACTCCTGAAGAACTTGAATTTGGACTTCATCAGAGTGGATGCGGAGATGGATGCAGCGGCTGTTCAGGATGCTAATTTAAAATAAAATTTAAGGAAACAAAAATGTCAAAAAAATATCCGGGAGTATGTTTTGTCGGGTGCGGCAATATTGCTTCCAGACACTCTAAAATAATAAGAAAGGCTTATAAAAATATAAGCCTTTCATTCTTTGACACAGATCCGGCAAAATCCCTGGAATTTAAAGCCAGATTTAAAGGAACAAGGTCCTTTCCTGAACTGGCTCATGCTCTTGACAGCCCGGATGTTGATATTGTTTATATTACCACACCTCATGCCTTTCATGCAGAAATTGCCTGTGAAGCTGCAAAAAGCGGAAAACATATTATAATAGAAAAGCCTGTTGCACGAAATGTTGCTGAGTATAAAAAAATTGCTGCTGCTGTAAAGAAGTATGGAGTGCGCTGTACTGTTGCTGAAAATTATCTTTATAAAGGATTTATTAAAAAAATAACTGACAGCATAAACAGAGGCGACATAGGTAAGCCATTAATAGTAGAGCTAAACAAGCATAACAGGGATACAATTTCAGGATGGAGAAGCGATGCTGATCTTATGGGTGGTGGAGCCCTTCTTGAAGGCGGAGTGCATTGGGTAAATCTTCTGGTTTCTCTTGCACAGAGTGATCCTGTAAGTGTTTTTGCACTCAAGCCTGAGGTTGATTATTCAACAAATATACCTTTTGAGGATACAGTTGTTCTTTCAGTGAAGTTTAAAAACGGAACTGTAGGCAAGCTGCTCCATTCATGGCGAATACCCAACAGACTAAAAGGTGTTTCCCTTTCTAAAATCTATGGTACTGATGGAGCTATTACCTTTGAAAGCAATGGCCTTTTTACTTCAGTGGCAGGAAACAGAAAGAAGAAGTTCTTCCCGAATTTTACAGATTTTTTAGGCTACAAGGGAATGAATAAAGCTTTTATTGAAGATTATATGGAAAATCGACCATGGAATCCGGGGCTTGAAAGAATAGAGATGGAGCTTAAACTTGTTGAAGCAGCTTACAGGTCATTGAAAAGCGGGAATATGGAAGAGATAAAGTCTGTTTAGACCTCACCCCGGCACTGCCGCGCCCTCATTCAACGCTTTTTGCAACATCCTGTTGTGCGTTGAAACACACACATCCTGTGTGTAGTCCATTACGGGCGAGGGCTTTGAATCAGGAAATTTCATATTACACTGTAAACCTTTAGATTCATAAAACTAAAAATTCAATATTTATAAAAAATTCATGCCACAATTCCCTCTTCTCCATATGGGGAAGAGGGTTAGGGAATGGGGTCTGTGGGGTCAGAGCATCTCTTTTTATTTTTTAGTCTAATACAAACAGTTCCAAAATCATCGCCGCAGGCGATACCTATTCAGCCAGCTTGTTTGAGTCGAGTCCAGCGCAGCTGGCGAGACGAGTTCTGGCGTCAGCCCCGCTGGCTAAGCGCGTCTTTTTTGCGTCGCTTTTTGTGACGAGACAAAAAGTGACAAATGGATAGCTAAAAATCAACTGGAAGCTGCTATGAATTTATTAAACGCACCAGATTAATCGACAGGAGCTGAAAGCCGGAGGGATCCCCTTGTATGCTATGCATACGCCCCCCTTTGTTAAGGGGGGCGTTCACTATTCATTATCAATTACCTTTTTAATTACCCTTTACTTAGTCCTGGCAAAACGGAAACCTATACCGCTATCTGGATAG
>CAYTLM010000224.1:0-2948 GCA_964438485.1 uncultured Leptospirales bacterium
GCAGTGCCCTTATCCACCTTATCTATTTTATTAAGAATAAAAATTTTCCTGCTCTCTTTCAATGAATCAACTATAGCCCTGTCCTCATCAGTAATTCCTTCAAATGCATCAATTACCACCAGCACCAGAGAAGCTTCAGCAATGCTCCTTTTACTCCTTTCCACTCCCTGTCTTTCTATCTCATCCTCTGGAGAGCCCAGGCCTGCTGTATCAGTAAGATTAATTCTTACGCCTTCAATCTGCAAGGTCTCGCGTATAAGGTCACGGGTTGTGCCAGGAATATCTGAAACAATAGCCCTTTCCTCATTTAAAATAAGATTAAGCAAACTCGATTTCCCCACATTAGGACGGCCTGCAAAAATAACATCAATACCCCTGGATACACGCTCACCTGTGCGGCATCTGCTGTAAATATCGTTTATACTGTTTTTTATTATTTTTAATGTTTCCACTGCACTGCTATATGAGACAAATTCAATATCCTGATCTATAAAATCTATGCCAGCCTCTATATCAGCTTTAAGAACCATCACAGACTCTCTAAGATCTGCAACTGTTCTTTTTAAAGAACCGTGCATCTGGGAAAGGGAAGCTTCAATTTCCCAATCACTCCTGGCATTGATAAGAGAATTGATTGCCTCTGCCTGGGTTAAATCCATTTTACCATTTAAAAAAGCCCTTTTGGAAAACTCTCCAGGTTCAGCCATTCTTATGTTACAGCGATTTAACAGCATTAGTATTTTGCTCACAACAAGAGGATTTCCATGACAAAATATCTCAATCATATCCTCACCAGTAAAACTCATTGGAGCCTGGTAATATATAAGAATAACATCATCAATTATAAGGCCATTTTCAGAGATTGATCCATAGGCAGCAAACCTGTTGACAATTTTTTCAGGAGCAGAGAAGAAAGAACAAGCGGCTCTGTATGATTCAGAGCCGCTTATTCTGATTATTGCAATAGATGAATTTACTGGCGCAGTTGCTGGCGCACATATTGTATCCTGAAACATTTTTACTTTCTATTAGAGGGTGAAATTTTAATTTTACGGTAAATACCCTGACCCTCGCTTTTAGTTGTTACTCTTTTATCATTCTGAAGAGAAAGATGAATTAACCTTCTTTCAAATGGATTCATAGGCTCAAGGGTCATTGGTCTCCCGGATTTTATCACTTTAAAAGCCATGTCGCGTGACATCTTTTTAAGGGCCCTTTCCCTTTTTTCCCTATAATCCTCAATATCAAGAATTATCTTTTTTTCACTCCCAGTAATATGACTTATCATTAAGTTTATCATAAACTGAAGCGCTTCAAGCGTTTTCCCTTTTTTACCTATAATAAGCCCCGAGCTGTCCCTGCTTACCAACTCTACATAAACCTTGGACTCTCCCTCTTTTATGTCCTTAATACTCCCTTCCATTCCCATTTTCAAAAGAAGCGCAGTGAGCATCTCCCTTACTTTTTCACCTACATCATCGTTTTGCTCATTAAAATATATTCTTACCTTTGCCGGCCTGGACACTCCAAAACCAAAAATGCCGCTTTTACCCGGATCAATCACTTCCACTGTTACTTTAGAAGCATCTCTTATTCCAAGTTCAGCCAGGGCTTTTTTGGTTGCATCATCAGATGTTCGCCCTTCAGCTTCTATAACCTTCATCATTAGCCTCCTGAATCTTCGTTTATTTCATTATACCATTATGCCATATTAATTTTTTTCTTTTTTTGTTCTCCTAAATGATTAACTACATACTGATGTAAAATCTGATACAGGTTCTGCAGGAACCAGTAAAGCACAAGTCCTGAAGGCATTGTCCAGAATATAAAAAGCAGAATAGCAGGCATCATATACATCATCATTTTCTGCTGCTGTGTTGCTGCTTCACTCATAGTCTGCCTTTGCTGCAATATTGTAGAAACAATCATAAGTAGAGGCAAAACATTTACATTAAATCCTGATACAGTAAAAAGGGTATCAGGCATGGAAAGGTCCTTTATCCAGAAAATAAAAGGGGCATTCCATAAATCGAGTGAATTTATAAGCGCACTATAAAGAGCAAAAAAGAAAGGCATTTGAAGCAGCAATGGCAAGCAGCCGCCCAAAGGGTTCACCTTGTTATCTTTGTAAAGTTTCATGGTTTCACGCTGAAGCACATCAGGTTTGTCCTTATACTTTGCCTGGAGTTTTTTAAGCTCAGGACTAAGCTCCTGCATCTTTTTCATTGAGTCTGTAGATTTCTTGGTAAGAGGCATAAATACGATTTTTGTTAAAACAGAAAATATTACCAGGGAAAGCCCCAGGTTTCCAAAAAGTTTATTTATATTCATCAAAGCCCAGATAACAAAGTATCTTATAGGTTCTATAATTGTGCTTACATCTGATGCCTTTACCAGTATGGGATCAACATTCTTGAGCAGATCTTTATCCTTTTCACCAAGATAGATCCTGAAAGGCTTTGCAAGCTCTGCTCCAGGTGCAATATTGTTCATTTCAACAAAAAGACCTGTTCTGCTCCCTGTGTCAGGCCTGTTATCAAAGATCGCGCCTGTGCCTGTAAAACCCTTAGGCTTCATAATAAGCAAAAAGTACCTGCTCATTATACCTGCATAATCAGTAGAACCTGATTCTTTTTTTATATCACCAGCCTTTGAGAAAAAACCTCCGCCTTTGCGGTTCTTCTCAAAACTTCCATCCACTGAATATATCCCTGTTATTGAGTTAAAATTATTCTTATAATCAAGTTTAGGACCCAGAATATCAGAAGGGGAAAAGATCGCAATCCCATCTTTAAACCTTACGTCCCTTTTCCCTATATTGATAAATCTGTACTCCACATTAAAATCATAACCTTTATCAGTGAAAGTAAAAATCTTTTCAATTCGCAAAGGCTCATCATTCATTTTAATATTGGTAAAAAACTTTATTGTATAGTAATCCTCTATTT
>CAYTLM010000225.1:0-2895 GCA_964438485.1 uncultured Leptospirales bacterium
CTTTAATAAGGATTTTTTGGCAACAAATGGTGAAATTGTATATAACCTTTTTCTTTCAGCTGGTTTGTATTTTTTTATAATTGCTTTAAAAAAACCTTTAAGAAAAGGAATACTTTATTTTCTTATAACATTTTTAATGTCCTGGTGTGCCTATAATGTAAAGTTTCATGGCATTATTTTGTTTCTTTTTTTGATTTGTTTTATTGCAGGCTATATGCCATTCAGGAAATGGGGATTCAAAAGTAAATATTTTAAAATTATTGCTGTTACAATTTTAGCAGGTTTGGGACTCTTTTTTACAGCTTATATTGCAGAAGACAGGCTGAGTCGTGCTGTTTTTAATCAGGTTCTTTCAAAAATTAATTATGCCTCTGCTCCTGGCAGGGATTTTGGGTTTCCTGATTTAATTTTACGGTTTACACAAAGACAGGGTCTTCTCCTTTTATGGCATTCACTACTCTGGATTCCTGCTTTTGTTTATACATGGGATTTTCTTCGTAACAGGTTTGAAAGTTCAGATCTGGCAGAATCTGCACTTGTTCTTTTTTTTATATCAACCTATCTGATGGTCTTTGGTGGAGGCGCCAGGCTTTATTATCATTATTTTATGGCAGCTTATCCATTTCTGGTAGTTGTTGCTGCAATAGGCCTTGTAAAATCTGATAAGAAGATAATTAAAACAATTAACAGAAATCTTCTGAAGTTTATTTTAGTTCCTGCTATTTTCTTTTTTGTATGGAATACAAAAGATATTATTGTTAAACACTTTTATCCTGAAGCTTTTTATAATGAAAATCGGGTGCTTTATTGGACCAGGGGGGTACTTATGGGCACATATAATCATTACCTTCTTCCAGACCAGGATTATAAAGGAGCTGCTGAATATATTAAAGAAACCACAAAAGACAATGACAGGCTTTTTGTCTGGGGAGATGGTCCTTATATCAATTATTTTTCAGACAGGCGAATGGGTGGATATGGCCTCTGGATGAAAAACACAGCCTATAAAATAAGAGAGCTCTATTCCATAGGAACAAGGGATGCAATAGTTCAGGCTAGAAATATTGAAAATTTTATCATCAATGATCTTGTTAAAAAGGACCCAATGATAATTGTTGATGTTTCAAAAAATGGACTCTCCGGATTTAAAGTTTCATTAAAAGAATCAAGACATCTTTATAAATATGTGAGTTTTCATTATTATTTAGATAAAAGCATAAATGGAATAGATATTTATCGGAAGAAGAAAAAATAATTTTTTTTCTCTTTAATATTTTTTCCTGTAAGAGCCTGGAGTAATTTCTTTTATCTCCATATACTTTTCATTTTTACAAGCTCCCGGCCTTCTGGTGATTTAGAAATGCTGTGTATAAAAGATTTATTAGCACTATTCAGTGATGCTGTGTTTACTGTGAGCATGTCTCCGCAATTCCCTTCAGCACGGAAATTTATATCAATTTCATAGAGCTTTGAGGATTCATAAACATTTTTGGGAATTGTGTCCAGGCACCAGTCTATATATTTTACATTGTTAATATGTCTGTAAAGATCACAGTGTGAGTAGGATGCAGTTATTGATGAGGTAAATTCAGGATTAACAGGGCTTTCAAGTTTCTCAAAAACATGGGGTAATGGTACATCCCTGTCAAGGGTTTCCACATTTGAAACATCTATATCAATATTGGCGCCGCTTCTTTTTGAAAGATTAAAAGGCAAAGCAGAGTTGATTGCAAGTCCCAGGGTTTCACCCTTGTCAGATTCTATGATAAAATTTCGTATAGCATACCTGTTTGTAATAGGAGAAATCCATGTATGTATTATTACTCTTTCCTTCCATATAGGGTAGCGCAGCATACGCACATGCAGGCGCGTAAGAACAAATACCAGATCCTGAACGCTTATACCTGCTTTATCCATGAGCATCATTCCATGGGTTATGCCAGCTTCCTGAAGATAGTTGCAGATTGTAGCCATTGTTGCTGCACTATCCATTCCGATATCATAAACCTGGACTTTAAACTCTCTGGATACAATGGAAATATCATTGACTGAATTTTTCATGTTCATTTTTTAGTTCCTCTAAGTGTAGTTAATATTTATAATTCATTCCAGATCATTAGGAAACATAATAATCTTCTTTTTCTTTTTTTTAAGGAGAACCCCCTAAATCAGCAAAGAGCTTATTAGGCTTCCTGCCTGCCCTTTGCACTAGCTCATCCATGAAGCCTCGCCCATAGGGGGACTTGATAAATTCATGTTTAAATTTATACTTTACTAAACGCTAAAATAGAAAAGGTGCATTAAAAAGTATAAAATAAGTTTATCAGCCCTTTTAAAAAAATTTCATTCCGCCGGGGGTTCTTTCACCAGATATGTATGGAAAATAATATTATCCCTATCTGTTAAATTTAACCTTAATATTTACAACTTCGGGTCTCCCGGTTGTGCGCACAGGCGGCCCCCATGTGCCATATCCATTTGAAACATAAACATGTGTGTTTTTAAATTGCTTGTATCCGTGACTTATTTCGTAAAGAGCTCCTGTTATGTAGTTAAAGGGCCATAGCTGTCCATTGTGTGTATGACCTGAAAGATGAAGATCAATCCCTTCTTTTACAGATTCATCAATGCTGTAGGGCTGATGATCCATAAGTATTACAGGCATGTCTGTGTCTGTGTTTTTCAGTATTGTTGCAAGGTCATTTCTTTTTTTGTCCGAGAATCTGCCTATGCTTAAATCCTCTCTGCCTACAAGAATAAAGGTATTTTCAATTACAACAGCTTTATCCCGGAGGATAATTACTCCATGTTTTTGGAGGAAAGCAACAGCATCATCAACGCCGCCAATGTATTCGTGGTTTCCAGTAACAGCAAAAACACCATAGTGTGCTTTAA
>CAYTLM010000226.1:0-2891 GCA_964438485.1 uncultured Leptospirales bacterium
AGTTTAGACAAAAATTACCAATAAGAATCATTTGTCAAACAGTTCTTTAACTCCTTCATAGGGGTGCCATCTGACAACCTGAATCAAAACTATTACAATCACAAAAGATAGCATTAAAAAAAACAAACTCCTTTCATGAGAATAATAAACCAGAGATTCATGTTTCTCCTGGAATTTTAGGACACCTGTAAAATCCCCCTCTCTTTTCTTTCTGTGACAAAAAACACATCTTTTCTCTGCTTTAACAGGTATTATCCTTTCATAAATACCCTTGTCAACAAAAGTAAGGCCTTTGTCAAGTTTTGAATTTACCACAGAAGCAGCCTGCTTATCAATTAAATCATTATAAAATCCAGGCATGGACACCCTCTCACCCCTGGTATTAAAAACTTCGATTTTAAGATTATGTTTTTTTTCAATTTCATCTAAAAAAATCCATGCATATTCAGGTTTGGAAAAAATTTTAATTCCAATAAAAGAATCTATAATAGCTTCATATTTTTTATCCATATTTTTAAAATAACCTGAGCTGGTCAACCCGGGCTGCAAAAAAGTAGATGGAGGTAAATTAAAAATACCCAGAACAGAAAAGATTAACATAAAGGAAAGAAAAAACACAATCAGAATTTTAAGTTTCATATTATATACAGCCTTTAATTTAAAAACACCCTATTGCCTACCCTTTCCACAAGTCCTTCAATTTGAAGCACAGTAACAATCTCAGATACCCTGTCTGCTCCTTCATCCATGGTTCTTATTAAGTGATCAATATCCACTCCATCTCTATTGAGCAGACTAATCATTTTTTTTTCTATTTCAGTCAGATTAATAGCTGCACCTTTCTCCAGAGGCAAAGAAGCATCCGCCATTAAATCAGGCCGTGATACCCTTTCCTGTTTGAACAGCGATGAGGGGCTTATCTCATCAAAAATATCATCCATTGAAGATACCATTACAGCCCCATCCTTTATCAATGCATGACATCCTTCATAGCCAGGATCAAAGGCGTGCCCAGGGCAGGCAAAAACATCCCTGTTCTGCTCAAGTGCGTACCTGGCAGTTATCATTGCACCGCTTTTGTATGGAGCCTTGACAATTACTACTCCCTGAGAAATACCGCTGACTATTCTATTTCTTCTGGCAAAAACCCATTTTTGACCAGGCACAACACCTGGAGGAAATTCCGATATGAGGCACGAATTTTCACTTTCCTTTATTGCTTCAAAAACATCCCTGTTCTGGTAAGGATAGAGTACATCAATTCCATTTGGAAGAACAGCCACAGTTGCACCACCATTTTTAAGAGTACTCAAGTGAGCACATCTGTCAATACCAAGAGCCATGCCACTTACAACAGTAATCCCATATTCAGAAAGGGCTGTTGCAATTTTTCTTGTAACAGCCTCAGAAGTTTTATCAGATTTTCTGGTTCCGACTATAGATATGCACCTTTCATTGTTAAAGCTTCCTTCCATATAAAGTATAGAGGGAGGAGTATGAATTTCTTTCAGTAAAGATGGATAATTTTTATCAGCTGGAATAACAATTTTCACATGGCTTGCTTCACATTTTTTTATAATTGCTTCAGCAGTTTTTACAGGAGACTTATCATAGACCCTTGCAATATGCTCCAGGGTTTCAAACCTGCCTGCCTTTATTTCAGGGATAACATCTTCAATAGATAAACCAGAATCAGCAGCATGGGATTTAATCTCTCTTAATGAGACAAGAGATAACAAAAGGGTGTTAAATAAATTCTCCATAGATCTACCTTGGTGAAATCTCTACCATTAATTGGGTTATATTTGTTTGACAACTTTTCTTAAGCTCTGTAATTTGAAATGATTCTTTTTTTGATTCAAGCAGGGAATAGAGATTCTGGTAAACAGAGAGTGACTTGTTTTTGTCACCGTTTTCATAATAAAATCTGCCCAAAGCAAAATGCGCATCAAAATAATCGGGCTTTTTACGAACAATATCATTCATCATTTGAAGCCCCTTCCCCTTGTCGTCTTTAAGATAAAAATAAAGCAGAGCAAGCCCATATTCAGCATTAATAAGAGTTGGTATCCGCTCCAAAGCCCTTTTATAACTCGCTTCAGCTTTATCAATATCGCTTTTATTTTTTAGCTCATTGCCCCTGTTTGCATAGGCAATGGCCAGCCAGTAATGAACATGAGCTCCTGACTGGCCATGTTCAATTGCCTTTGTGAGAGTATCAATTGCAGGGGTCCAGCTCTTCATCTCGGCATATTTTATTCCAAGCTTTTTATAGGATTCCCCTACCTGCTCCATGGACTGCATCTTGTCCCAGAACTTCTTTTCATTGATTTCAACTTCGCGCTCAAGTGCTTCAACACCTTGAACCCGTACCCGCTTAACAGCTCCAAGGGTAAACAGATCTCTAACTCCGTGGTTATAAATATAAATTCCAATAATGAAAACAAGTATTGCTGGTATAATTATTTTAAAATATTTCATCATGACATTATCCTTTTCATTTATATATACGTTTTATAAGCAAAAAAAATAAAAAAATTTCTTTAAAAAAGAAAAATTTTTCATTAATTTTTACTAAAGATACTTTTTAGTATAATAATGATGTTTTTCATATCCCTATAATCGTAAACGGCAGAAATATCAGAACATTTTATTTCAAATAATATTGTTTAGCACAATAATAATGTTTTTCACATTCTCGCCGCCACAGGCGGCGGGATTATTGGATCATTTTATTTCAAATACAAGTTAAAGAATTAAATATTCCTGACAAATAAAATACAACAGTTTTTTCCTGGAGTTGATTAAATAATCGCAGATGAGCCTTTAGCGGGATAAAATCCGCTTGATTTTTAATCTTTATTCAGGCTTAATTCCTTAGATGCAATAAT
>CAYTLM010000227.1:0-2859 GCA_964438485.1 uncultured Leptospirales bacterium
TAAGATTCCGGCATTCCACTTTCGCTCCAGCCGGAATGACCGGCAATAAACATTTCCCAATCAAAAATTTTAGTGACAGCCCGAACCTGCACAGGTTTTAATTTTTGAAAAGGAAACTCCATTTAAAGAATCTTTTCCCAGCTGTCCCTTCTTTTTTTCAATTGTAAAAACAGGATTAGCATGACAATAGTTACAGGTTATTTTCTGCCCATCCTTTGTCATATCGCGATGCTCCATTAAAATTTTAGGTGTGGCATAAATTAAAACAGCTGAAAGCAAAAAAGCAAAAAACAGAGTCCATATAAAATATTTTTTCATCATCTTCCCCTTTTTGACTGAATATTATAAAATCTATGATTATGAAGTAAAGACTTGAGATGATCTCTTACCTCTTCAACAGGCAAAGACCCATCAACCTGATAAACCTTTCCTCTTCCTTTTCTGGCTAATTCCTTAAAATATTCAACAGCTGCTCTGGTACCATTTACTTCATCAAAGTATATTGCATGACGCTTATTAATCGCATTTTCATCCTGATCATCATCCCTTACAGTCAACTCCCCACCACATACTCTACACACATAGGCATCGCCTTTTTTTTCAGGCATAATAGCATCAATAAAAATATTATTAGGATGATTGTTATCATTAACACAAAGCCTTCGACCCATGATCCTGTTTTTAGCAATATCACGAGCCAGAGTAATTTCAAGAATAAAATCAATAATCATATCATTTTCAAACAAAGCCTTTTCTAAAGCTTTAGCCTGCTCAGGATTTCTTGGGAAACCATCAAGAAGCCACCCATTTTCACAATCATCTTTATTAATCCTGTCAAGGATCATAGGTATAGTGATTTCATCCGGTACCAGCTCACCTTTATCAATAAAGGCTTTTGCCTGCTTTCCAAGTTCTGTGCCACCCCTTATATTATCCCTGAAGAGCACTCCTGATTCAACATGGGTAATATTATACATCTTTTGAATCATTGATCCCTGCGTTCCTTTACCACTTCCATTAGGGCCGAAAATTAAAATATTCATTAGCGCCTCCAGGATTTTTTTTACATTGTTAAAATTTGAATTTAATATGTAAAGAAATTTTTGCAAGGAAACCACCAAAAGCTGTTTTAGAATCCTGATCTCAGAATTAAAAAACATCCCTGATTTAAGCATATTCTGGGTTAACTGAACTCAAAAGGCGATAAATAAAGCATGCTATAAAAAAGATTAATACCTTAATCTGCTACTGAAAAAAATATTATTGCAAATTAAAGTTACATTTTTGTATTATAGATATTAACCTTACCTGTTTAATAACAGGTATAAGTTTAAATACTAAAAAATGATAACAAAATTATATTTATACTGGAGTCGCTTATATGGAATCAAAATCTTACAATCCCTTTCATGTTGCCCAAAAGCAGTTTGATACTGTTGCTGAAAAGCTTGATCTGGAAGCTGGTGTAAAAGAATTTTTAAGAGAACCAATGAGGGAATACCATTTTATAATTCCTGTGCATATGGATGATGGAAGTGTTAAGGTGTTTAAAGGATACAGGGTACAGCACAATGATGCAAGAGGCCCGGCAAAGGGTGGTATTCGTTTCCATCCCCATGAAACAGCTGACACAGTGCGCGCACTTTCAATGTGGATGACATGGAAATGCGCTGTTGTGGATATACCCCTGGGTGGAGGCAAAGGCGGTGTTGTCTGTGATCCTCATCACCTAAGCGCACGCGAACAGGAGCAGATATGCAGAGGCTGGATTAGGCAGATAGCAAAAAATCTTGGCCCGGTACTGGATGTGCCTGCACCTGATGTAATGACTAATGCACAGCATATGCTCTGGATGCTGGATGAATTTGAAACAATTCACGGAGGAAGATTTCCTGGCGCCATTACAGGTAAACCTGTTGGCATGGGTGGCTCTCTTGGTCGAACAGAGGCTACAGGTTTTGGTCTTATATACACACTCAGAGAAGCCCTGCGTGACCATAATGTTGATCCTGGGAAAACTACTGCGAGTATTCAGGGTTTTGGAAACGTCTCCAGGCATGCTGCAAAACTTTATGATCAGCTTGGTGGAAAGGTTATATCCGTATCCTCCTGGGATCAGGACGACAAAGTCTCCTACACATTCAGGAAGAAAAGCGGAGTGGATATTGATGAGCTCATTTCAATTACTAATAATTTTGGCGGAATTGACAAAAACAAGGCCAAAGACCTGGGATATGAGCAGCTCCCTGGTGAGGCATGGCTTGAGCAGGATGTTGACATACTCATTCCTGCTGCGCTTGAAAATCAGATAAACAAAGACAATGTTAACAAAATACACCAAAAGGTTAAATTCATCGCTGAAGGAGCAAATGGACCAACAGCCCCTGAAGCTGATGAAACAATAAAAGCTCGCAATATTTTCGTAATTCCCGATTTCCTCGCTAATGCTGGTGGAGTAACATGCAGTTATTTTGAGCAAGTTCAGTGTAATATAAACTTTTTCTGGGAAAAGGAAGAGGTTCTTGAAAAACTTGATAATAAAATGACTTCTGCATTTCATGCTGTAAACAATCTTGCTAAAACAAAAAAACTTTATATGCGTGATGCAGCCTATGTCATAGCAATTGACAGAGTTGCAAAAGCTGTTAAAGCCAGGGGATGGGTTTAATCTAAGTTCCTGAGAACTATTTGTAACAGGGAAACAATCGTTTCCCTGTTACAAAAGTTTCCTTCATAACCTGTATATTCATGCTATCCTGAAAACTGACAAAACCCTTGCTCAAGATGCTGTTAAATAGTACCCCCTGATAATAGAAAATTACTTGCTATTTTAATTTATATTTTATTTCATTGTAAATA
>CAYTLM010000228.1:0-2851 GCA_964438485.1 uncultured Leptospirales bacterium
AAATGAATATTGCTCCATCTCAATTATAGAAGGTGTAATATTATACTTGAGAAAACTGTTTAAAATAATCCTGCCATCTTCATAATCTTTTATTTTTAAACGTATTAAGGGTTCTGCACCAGGCGTGATAATTTCTATCTCTGATTTCCCTGATGAAAGAACTATGCTCTCCATGCTTTCAGAATAGGATCTTGTTAATGCAGCACATGGAAGCAGGCAGGAGATCAGGATAACAATTAATTTATGTGCATTTTTCCCTTTCAAGTCAATCAAAGGTATAATAGAAAAAACAAAAGAAGCTATTAAAATTAAAGAAAGAGAATCAACAAAATAATTCAGACTTAGCCCTGAAAAAAATTCAGTAAGACCAGCAAGAACAAGATAAAATAAATGAGTAACCTTTCCAGCTACCAAAGCTGCAAAGCTGCTCAAAGGATAAAGAAAAAGGGCAAGCAATGAAAACATCATAATAACAGTAACAAGAGGCACAGCAGCCAGATTTGCCGGAATAGCAGCCAGATTTATCTGCCCCATATGATAAAAAACAAGTGGAACAGTAATAATTTGCGCAGCGAGTGTTGCTGCAATGGATTTTTTAAGAAATCCAGGAAAAGCATTTAAAATTTTTAAATACCCCTTATAAAAAAGAATTATCGTTGCAGTAGCTCCAAAACTCAGCTGAAAGCCGGGGCTGTAAATTTCCCATGGGAACAAAAGCAAAACAATAGAACCTGCAATGAACAGGGAATTTAGAGAAAGAACCTCCCGATTTGCTATTACCTGAATATATACAACAGCATACATAATTGAAGCCCTTACCAATGAAATGGGCATATCAGTTAAATAAAGATAAATAAAAACCAGAACAAGTGAGATGGAAAGAAGAAATTTTCTATTGATCCCTGCAAATAAAAACAAAAGGGGTATGGATGCAATTATTCCAACATGAAGACCTGATGCAGCAAGTATATGCATTATTCCTGAATCCCTGAAGCCAAGGATAACTTTAGTGCTTATAAAATTTTTATTTCCAGAATAAAGGGCCTTTATTATAGCCCCGCTCTCTTTGGGAAAAATTAAATCTATTGCCTGGAAGAACTGTCCACGCAGCATCTCCTTTACAGAATAATTTTTTGAAATGAAAGTAATATCATCTGCATTCACATAACCGCGAAAAACAATGCCGCGCCTTAAAAGGTTTTGAGCAAACTTATTATTTACATTACTATCAACCCTTTTTATATTTTTATGAACAACAGCAACATCACCTGGTTCTATATCAATCTCACCCTTAACAGAAAGCTGACCCTTAAAGTGGAAAATCTCTTTATCCTGAGTAGTAAAAAAAAGCTCTTTCCCTGCTTTATTGAACTTGACTTCATTTACAGTAATTATTGGATTATTTAAATATTCAGGAATGTTTTCAGATAATAGATTATTCTCAATTTTACCAGAAATATGGTAAATAATAGAAGCTGAAAGAACAATACATATTATAGCAGCCAGTATAAAACCTTTAATTTTTTCCCTAAGAAGAACAGGAGCATAACAGAAAGCAGTAAATAAAAAAGAAACAACAAAGATACCTGATGATATAAATACAATAATAGGATGATTTACGCTATTCTGATCATAAAAAAAAAGTATAGTGGCAACAATAAAGAAAAATACTGGAGCAGACACTGGTCCAATATTTTTTTTAACAGTACTAAATCCTTCCAACTCTAAAAACTATCCCCAGATTTGACCCGATTGAAATTCGGCTTGACCCTAGGCCCTTTCCAAAAGATCCATATCTGCCATAAACATCCCAAAGCACCTTCCAAAAGGATGAACCTGTAAAGACAACAGTCAAAGGAAGCTGTATGCCAGCACTCCCCTTGTATCCGCCTTGAAAAGGTGCTACTTCTGAATAAAGCCCAAAGCCCGTTCCAGCTGCAATAAATTGGTTGATTTGCCATAGATACTTTCCTTGAAGAAGCACCTCAATAAAATTAAGAGAAAAATCCAGTTCACTCCGCATATATTTTAACTGAAAATCGCCACAATAATTATTAACAAAAATATTAAGGGCTGCTCCACCACCAAAGGATGTACCAGACATATTCCTGGTGCCCTGCTCTGTTTCAAACCAGTCTTTATATTCTACTCTGTCATAGGACATGGACAAAATCGGACCTAAATAGACATAATGAAGGCTCGATATATCCTGAACATTTTGCGGGAATGCAAAGCTAAACATGGATAAAAATAAAATAAAACATAGCAGGACAGGCCTTCCCAAATCAATTCTCCTATTACTGAATATTCAGCGGGTTATTAACCCTTTGAGCATTTGCCGGTACTTCAAAATTAAACAGACCAGGCATAATTGTAACAGCTGTACTTATCTCTGAAAATGTAAAACTATATAAAATCCCTTCACTGGTTTTAAATACTGCCCGTTTCAGGAAAAATGACCTGTCGAGTAAAAGAGTAATTTCCTGATAATGACGGTTATCATTTTTCAACCTCAGGGTATAACCATTTGGACCATCTTCTATTAAAAGAGGCATGTAACCATTGGTGAAAGATGCAATTCCTCCTGATGCTCCACCATCTGATAACTCCTGTACCCCTACAATATTGCTTGAAGGAGAATATACCCATAAAGTTCTTCCATTAGAAACAACTGTTCTTCCGGGTGGATTAGTAAACTTTATGTAGAGCTTACCTGGATTAAGGTATTTGAAATTTCCTGAATATGTTGCGCCCCTGGATGTTGTCCATGAAATAACACCTGATAATTTTTCAATACTCTGCATTTTGCTCCTGAACTTTTCAAGCGCTTCATCTCCTGTTAAAGAATAAG
>CAYTLM010000229.1:0-2847 GCA_964438485.1 uncultured Leptospirales bacterium
GGGATTCGTTTACCCTTACCCAGTATTTTGTATGATAGCCAAGGTAGATTATTTCCTCTACTTTGCCTTTTACTATATTATATTTTTCTGATAATTCCGGTTTGTTGATGGAGACTGTAAATTTTTCAGGTCGTATGCTCAAATATACCCTGTCACCTTTTTTTATTTTTTTGTCATTATAAACCAGCACATCAGTGAAGTAGTCTATTGAAAGCATACTATAGGGTTCATCTACTTCAGTGACAATGCCTTCAAAAAAATTGGTGTCACCAATAAAGGCTGCTACAAAACTTGTTCTTGGAGCTTCGTATATTTCAGTAGGTGTTCCTACCTGTTCCACAATTCCTTCGTTTATTACAGCAATGTTGTCACTTAGGCTCATTGCTTCGCTTTGATCGTGGGTTACATAAAGGAATGTTGTGCCTACTTCATCGTGGATATTGTCAAGGTCAACAAGCATACGCTGGCGCAGTTTCAGGTCCAGGGCTGCAAGGGGTTCATCAAGGAGCAGCACCTGGGGCTTATTTATAAGAGCCCTTGCTATTGCAACTCGCTGCTTTTGTCCACCGCTCAGCTTTTGCGGTTTTTTGTGCGCATGCTCAGTAAGCTGTATAAGTTCAAGATATTTATATACTTCTGTTTTAACTGTTTTGTCATTAGTGCCGGAAACCCTGAGTCCAAAGGCAATGTTTTCAAAAACTGTCAGATTGGGGAAAAGGGCATAGTTCTGGAATACTGTATTTACAGTCCGTTTGTTTGGGCTCTGATTTGTAATGTCTTTACCATTAAGAATTATCCGGCCTGAATCCGGCTCTTCAAAGCCTGCGCAAATACGGAGAAGGGTTGTTTTCCCGCAGCCGCTTGGTCCAAGAAGAGAGAATATCTCCCCTTTTTTTACTGAAAGAGATACATTATCAAGGACTTTGTGGTTCCCAAAACTTTTGGAAATAGAGTCAAAAATTAGAAAGTCATTCATGGACAATCCCCCCTGAAAAAAATCTGTTTACCTGAATATTTCAGAAGCTTTTAGCCCCTATTTAGTGGAGATTAACTCCATAGGAGTAAAAAATTAATTCAGCCTTTATACCTTAGGCTGGTCCGGATTAATTCTTTTATAGCAGTGATTGTCCGGAAAATTTATGTTAAATGTCTCTTTTTAGGAGAAGATAATTTATAGGATGTTCATATTTTTGTCCACATAATTTATTTATAAGGAATAAGATCAATAAAAAAATAAAAAATATTATGATAAAATTGCAGAAAGGAAATTAATTATTTAATTACAAATGCCTCAATAAGGAGATTTTTTGTGTACTCCAGCATTGGTATCATATGCTTGCTAATGGGCTCTCCCTTTGCCTTGTATTGTTCAACCTGAACTATGCCCCAGAATGAGCCCCATATAAAGTCAGTTGTTTTGTAAACGTCTATATCTTTGAAAAATCCTTTTTCAACACATATAGAAGAAATTGTGTGACCCTCTTCAAAACAGATCCTTCCCCAGGATTTAAGGCTTTCAGCAGATTCATAATCCATATGGTAAAACATGTCAGTTTGAAGAAATATTGAGAGGAGTTTAAACCTGTCAGGATCAGTTTCAAATATCTGGAAAAATATAAGGAATATATCGCTTATAAGATCTTTGCCTGAAGAATAGTAGTTTTTCTGAAGTCGTTTTTTTATTATGGTAATTTGAAGAGCAATAGAGCGAATAAGTGGCTCAAGGAGCATTAAAAAAAGTTCATCCTTTGTTTTAAAATACTGGTACACAGTAGGCTTTGTTATTCCAGCTTCAAGGGCTATATCATCCATTGTTGCACCAGTAAAGCCTTTTGAAAGTATAATAGTTTTAGCTGCTTTTAGTATCTGTTCAGTGCGCTTGGTTTTATCCCGCTTCCCTTTTTTTTCAGGGAGATTTTTATCGTTCATTTTGAATATTGTCCTTTTTCAATAAATGCGGTTATTTGTATAATAATTCAATTCCAGTTTGTATTTTTTATATAAATGAAGTTGCTTAGTCAAGGAAAAACTTAACCTGGAGTTAAATTTTCTTTGTAAATGAGTTTATTTAAAAGGGCAGATAGAGCTGTTCAGCTTTTAGGCAGGAGTCATCATTATCAAGGTTTGTCATTGATATCCCCAGGAGTCTTACTTTTTTTTCACCAGCTCTGGTTTCTTTAAGAAGATTTTTTGCATAGGCGCAGATTGTGTCTGCATCATTTATAAAGCTCTCAAGAGTAGTGCTTCTTGTTATGGTTTCAAAATCTGCATATTTTACCTTGAGTGTAACTGTTTTTCCTTTTACTTCTTCTTTATGCAGGCAATCTTCCACCATAAGGCCTAGATTATCAAGTACAGAGTGCATGTCCATTATATCGCCAATATCCTCATCAAGGGTTGTTTCCTTTCCTACAGATTTGCGCACTCTTTCACTTGTCACCTCTCTTGTGTCAATACCGCGGACAATATAGTAATAGAATTGCCCGGCTTTGCCAAAGCATTTGACCAGCATTTCAAGGCTTTTTTCTTTTAGCTCTGCACCGTTTGTTATGCCCAGGGAAAACATCTTTTTTTCAGTGGCTTTACCTATGCCAAAGAATTTCCCAATGGGAAGGTTTTCCAGAAAAGCTTCTGCTTCTTCAGGACGAATTACAGTAAGGCCATCAGGTTTGTTTATTTCAGATGCGCTTTTAGCAAGGAATTTATTGTATGATATTCCAGCAGAGGCAGTAAGCCCTGTTTCATTAAAAATTTGTTCCTTTATGTTTTTGGCTATTGTTGTTGCATAGGGGATATTTTTTTTGTTTTCAGTAACATCAAGAAATGCCTCATCAAGGGAAAGGGGTT
>CAYTLM010000230.1:0-2842 GCA_964438485.1 uncultured Leptospirales bacterium
TTTCAGGAGGATTTGCGATTTTTAAATCCAGAAGTTTTATTCTGTCTCCAAGAAGTATATTAATCTGCTTCTCTATTGTCATATATATAGGTGTGGAAAACGACTTGTCCCTTGAAAGGGATTTTTCAAGTTTTCTTAATTCCTTAACATCATTATCTATCATTTCAACTCGTTTAATAACATGTACTACTTTCATGGAAGAGCTCCTGATTTTGAAAATATGGTAATACTAAAAAGCATTGTAATTTTTATTTTTTTTTATTAAAATTTGTCTTGTTTAAAAAGTCAATTAGTTTTCAATAATAGCAGAGTTAATGGATAATTCTCCGGTATTTCTTCATCAATGTTCAGGTTTTAATAAAAAATTTTACTGAATAAACTTGTTATTGACATATGCCTGTTATGGGGCTAGAAGGTTATTATCTATTAAAATTTATGGAGTTAAAAAGTGTCATCTGTTACTGCATACACCAGCGAAAAGTATATTAAAAAACTGGATGCCCCGGACAAATTTGAAGCGATTGAAGAGCTTGCCAGATCTTTTGAAGGAACTGATTACTGTTCCAATATTGATATGCTTATAAATGCCCTTAAAGAGCGGGAAGAAATAATGAGTACAGGGATTGGTTTTGGAATTGCCATTCCTCACGCCAAGATTAATTCTGTTAAAGATATGGCCTTTGCCATAGGTATTTCTGATAAAGGAATAGATTTTGATTCCATGGATGGTGAGCCTGTTAATCTGATTATACTTGTTATTGCAGGGGAGAAACAACATAAGGATTATTTACGTCTATTGTCCAATATAATGGCTATTTTAAAAAAAGAACCTGTGAAGAATAAAATTATTCAAACCACATCCCCCAGGGAAATCATTGAAATCCTCAAATCAGAATCCTGATCAATTAAACTATACACGCATTTTATGGAGTAGAAACAATGCCGGAATTAGATTATAATTTTTCTGTCATAGAAAAGAAATGGCAGAAATTTTGGGAAGATAATAAAACCTTTAAGGTTCATGAAGATAACACTGTTCCTATTGATAAAAGAATTTATGTGCTGGATATGTTTCCCTATCCTTCCGGGTCAGGGCTTCATGTAGGCCATCCTGAAGGATATACTGCTACAGATATTTATTGTCGTTATCTGAGAATGAATGGCTATAATGTGCTTCATCCCATGGGATATGATTCTTTTGGTCTTCCTGCTGAAAACTATGCAATAGAAACCGGCACTCATCCCAGGACTACAACAGAGAAAAATATTGAAAAATTTACTAAACAGATAAAGTCCCTTGGATTCAGCTATGATTGGGACAGGGAAATATCAACCCATCATGAGGATTATTATAAATGGACTCAGTGGATTTTTTTACAGCTTTTTAAAAAGGGTCTTGCCTATGAGGCAAAAACTCCCATTAATTGGTGTCCCCAGTGTTTAACAGGGCTTGCCAATGAAGAGGTAAAGGAAGGAGGCTGTGAAAGGTGTGGAACCCTTGTTGTAAGGAGAAATATTAGACAGTGGATTTTGCGCATAACAGCCTATGCTGAAAGACTGCTTAATGACATTGACAAGCTTGACTGGTCAGATGCAATAAAGGCAATGCAGCGTAACTGGATAGGCCGCTCTGAAGGAGCAAATGTTTTATTTAAACTTGAAAATAATGATTCATCAATTGAAGTTTATACTACCAGGCCTGATACTCTTTTTGGTGCAACCTATATGGTGCTTGCACCTGAACATGATCTTGTTGAAAAGATAGTTACACCTGAACAAAAAGCTCATGTTGATGCTTATATAAAAAAGGCTGCACTTAAATCTGATCTTGAGCGCACAGATTTGGCAAAGGATAAAAGCGGAGTTTTTACAGGTGCATATGCAATCAATCCTGTTAATAACGAAAAAATTCCGGTCTGGATTTCTGATTATATACTTATTTCCTATGGTACAGGAGCTATTATGGCTGTTCCCGGTCATGACCAGAGAGACTGGGAATTTGCAAAAAAATTTGGCTTACCCATAATTGAAGTTCTTAAAGGGGGAAATATTGAAGAGGAAGCTTTTACTGGAGATGGTGCTCATGTAAATTCAGGCATACTTGATGGTTTAAACAAGGAAGATGCAATTGAAAAAATCATTACCTGGCTTGAAGAACGCAAGTTAGGATATAGATCTATTAATTATAAGCTTAGGGACTGGGTTTTTAGCAGGCAAAGATACTGGGGTGAGCCAATACCTCTTGTACATTGTGAAAAGTGCGGAATTGTGCCTGTGCCAGAAGAGGAGCTTCCATTAAAGCTTCCTGATGTTAAAAGCTATGAGCCCACAGGAACAGGAGAATCACCCCTTGCTGGTATTGATGCCTGGGTTAATACCACATGTCCAGCATGCGGTGGTGCTGGCAAAAGGGAAACAAATACCATGCCACAATGGGCAGGGTCATGCTGGTATTACCTGAGATTTATTGATCCTTTAAACAGCAAGGAGTTTGTGTCAAAAGATAAAATGGAGTACTGGATGCCTGTTGATCTTTATGTGGGCGGGGCCGAGCATGCGGTTCTTCATCTTCTTTATGCGCGGTTTTGGCACAAGGTTCTTTTTGATCTGGGATTTGTGAATACTGATGAGCCTTTTCAAAGGCTTGTTAATCAGGGCATGATAACATCATACGCTTTTCAGAGGAAGAACAAGTCCCTTGTTCCTGTTGATGAGGTTGAGGAAAAGGGCACGGATATATTTGTTGAAAAGGGCACTGATGTCAAGCTCGAGCGGGTTATTGCCAAAATGTCCAAGTCCCTTAAAAATGTAATAAATCCTGATGATATAATAAAAGATTTTG
>CAYTLM010000231.1:0-2818 GCA_964438485.1 uncultured Leptospirales bacterium
TTACAGGTGTAATGATAGCTGATCTGCTTAATATGCCTCATTGTACAAACGTTGTGAAAATTGAAACTGCTGATGGAAAGGCTTATACTCTTAACAGAGAACTTGAAGGCGGCTTGAATGAGGTTCTGGAGTTGGCTGGACCTGTTGTTCTTTCAATTCAGTCTGGTATCAATGAGCCTAGATATCCCACTCTTCCAGGTATTATGAAAGCTAAGAAGAAGCAGCTTGATGTTAAAACAGGTGCAGATCTGGGTGTAAGCGCTGCTTCAAGAGTAGATTTTATCAAGATGTTTATCCCTGTTGCAGATTCTATGGCAGAAATCATTGATGGTGCACCTGAAGAAGCTGCTGGCAAACTTGTTGATAAACTTAAAAATGTCGCAAAGGTTATATAGGGGGAGATCTGATAATGGCGAAATTACTTGTTATTGCAGAACATAGAAATGGTAAATTGAGCGAAGGTACATTAGAACTTTGTAGAATCGCTAAAGAAATAGCACCTGGACTTGGTCTTGAGCCTGCTGCTGCTGTATTTGCTAAAGACGATGCTCTTGCCAAAGAAGTTGCAAACTACATTCCTGTAGTTTTTTCAGTTGCTGATGGTGCTGTAGAATTATATACAGCTGATGGATATTCACAGGCTATAAAAGCTGTTGTTGAGTCACAGGATGTGAAAGGCGTTTTTATTGCTCATACATATGACGGCGTTGACCTGGCTGGTAAAGCTGCTATGGCTATAGATGCCGGTATAGTATCAAACTGTAATAAAGCAGAAGTTGATGGCGGAAAACTTGTTCTTACTAGAAATATTTTCAATGGAAAGCTTCAGGAAACAAAGTCTATTAAAACAGACAAATTTGTTGTTTCCTTTGAAAAAGGCGCTTATGATCCAGCTGAATCCGGTGCTGCTGGTGCTGTAACAGCAGTTTCTGTATCATTTGGTGATATAAGAACAAAAGTTAAAGAAGTTATTGAAACATCATCAGGTGGTGTTGATATTACTAATGCCCGTGTTATTGTTGGTGGTGGACGCGGATTAAAAGATGGCGATAAATTTAAAGAAGTTGTTATTCCTCTTGCACAGAAGCTTGGTGGAGAATATGCAGGTTCAAGACCTGTTATTGACTCAGGCTGGATTGAAGCTTCAAGACAGGTTGGTCAGTCAGGTAAAACTGTAGCTCCAGATCTTTATCTTGCTCTTGGTGTTTCAGGTGCTGTGCAGCACGTTGCAGGAATGAAGGGTTCCAAGTGTATAGTAGCAATAAATAAGGACCCGGAAGCGCCTATTTTCAATATTGCAACATACGGTATAGTAGGAGATCTTTTTGAAGTGGTTCCTGCTTTTTCTGCTAAACTATAATATAAATCTTTAATTTAAAGAAAGAAGTCAAAGGACTGTTCCAAAAGGGCAGTCCTTTTTTTTACTGTTTTATGCAAAGCCCAGGAAGGTTTTGGTCTAATGGTTTAAAAAGCTCTAATAGTAGCTACGTAAAAAAATTTTATTATTTTGGTTTTTTAATAAATTTTTCTTTTGTTATTATCAGGGTTAATTCATATCGTATTTTAATAAAATTATTAATTCAGGTAATAAATTATGGTGAACAGTAATCAAATTGGTTCTTCTGATAACATTTATAAATATATTTTTGAAAATAGTGGAATTGCTATGTTTATAATTGAGAAGGACATGACGATTTGCATGGTTAATAAAAAATTTGTTCAGAAACTCGGTTATTCAAAATCAGAAGTTGAATACAGGATGAAATGGACTGAAATTGTTGCCCCTGAATCACTCAATTATATGATAACTCAGCATAATTTAAGACGTGAAAATCCTAATCTGGCTTTATCAAAATATGAATTCAAGTATAAAACCAAATCAGGTGAATTGTTTGATGCTGTAATAACAGCAGAGTTGATTCCGGGTACAGATAAAAGTATTGCTACAGTAACTAATATTAGTGAATTAAAAAGAAACAGGCAGGATGTTATTGATAAAAATGAAGAGCTAATTGCCCTGAATGAAGAGCTTGCAGCAATTAATGAAGAATTTGAAGCCACGAATGAGGAGCTTTTATATTTTAATGCGCAGCTTGAAAAAAAAGAGCTTTATTATCGCACTTTGTTTGAAAATACAGGCACAGGTATTATTGAAGTGGAAGAGGACACCACAATTACACTTGCTAATGAAAAATTCGCTTCAGGTTTGGGATATTCCAGGCAGGAAATTGAGAGAAAGATGAAATGGACTGATCTGGTTCCTAAAGAGGATTTGGATCTTATGCTTAAACAACATCAACAGAGAAGAAAAGAACCTGAAAAAGTTGCATCAAGCTATGAATTTAGATTTAAAAATAAAGAAGGCAATTTAAAGAATTATCTTCTATTCATTTCCATGATCCCTGGGACAAAAAGAAGCATTATTTCTTTTTTTGATATAACTCAACGAAAAGAAGCCATAGAGCAATTGAAAATAAGCGAAGAAAAATACAGGACTATTTTTGAAAATATCAAGGATGTGTTTTATCAAACAGATAGAGCTGGAATCATCACAGAAATGAGCCCTTCCATAGAAAAATATTCCGGCTTTAAAAGAGAAGAGCTTATAGGAAAATCTGTGTTAGAGGTTTACTATGATTCTTCTGATCGGGAAAATCTGATAAAAGCTCTTGTGGAAAAAGGAACTGTGATTGATTTTGAATTGCGTCTTAAAACAAAAAATAATAAGCTTTTAGTATGCTCAACTACCTCACATATGATCTATGATGAAAATGGAAACTTGTCCGGTTTTGAAGGAATACTTCGTGATATTACTGAA
>CAYTLM010000232.1:0-2802 GCA_964438485.1 uncultured Leptospirales bacterium
TCCCTCTTTTATCAGTAATGAAAGCTGTTCATTATGGCCTCCCAGTCCTGCCAGCAACCCCATCCCAAACACTTACCGCAGTATCTTTTACCCAGTTTGCTGCTCCCATCATTCCTTCCACTGCATTGCCAACGAATATTACATATTCCCTCAATGCGCGAACCATGATTTCCTTGATTATAAGATTAACAGGATTTATACTATACATTTACTCCTGCTAAATCATGGAAATCTTTTAATCCCTATAATCATGGTTCAAAGATTATGCACCCTTTTAAATTCAAGGCTCTTTCCGCCAAAATTTATTAGCAAACCCACTTCCATATTATATGCTTCAAGATAATTCATTGCCTGTGCAAGATGAACATCTTCAAGCACCTTTGTAGCTTTAATCTCTACCATGATTTTATCATCCACAAAAAAATCCGCACGCCGTGTTCCTATTTTAAAACCTTTATAATGAATATCCATTTCCTTTTCCCGTTCGTAGCGAAGTTCCTGTAAATTCATTTCTATAGATAAAGCCCGCTGATACACAACCTCCTGGAATCCGCTTCCAAGCTGCTTGTGGACTTCCATTGCACAACCAATAATTTTATGAGTTAAATCCTGGTGTTTCATAATATTTTTTCTTCCCTCAATATGCGAACCATGATTGACCGTGATTTTCATGATTATAAGATTAGCAGGATTTACTATACATTTACTCCTGCTAAATCATGAAAATCTCTCAATCCCTATAATCATGGTTCAAAGATTATGCTTACAAAACCTTACCCGATAGTGAGGACAGTAATTAAATCGAAAATATAATAAAATAGAAACTTAAAAATGGGGGACGTTCATTCGGCACACATAATCTATTTTATCAAAAATATAGAGACTTGCACTGATATAAAACTATATATCTTTATCCTTTATGTAAACATCGAGATTCGGAAGCTGACTTTTCAGCCACTTTATCCCTTCTTTTGTTACCTTGGTGTTATTAAGATACAGCTCGCTTAACCCAGTTTGATTTGCAAGATACTTTAAACCCACGTCAGTAATCTTTGTATTCTTGAGTCGTAGCTCTCCATCAAATTTTATCTTACTAAGATATTTCATTCCTTTGTCTGTTATTTTGGTAGATGAAAAATCCGCTTCTTTAAAAGATTTTTCAAAATCAATTTCTGAAAGAAGCCTACAGCCTTCATCAGTAAAAGGTGAACTTTCAAATCTAACAATCGTTATTTTTTTTAATTCTTTAAAATACTTAAGCCCAGTGCCACTTACATTTGTATCATAAAACGACATACCATTTAAATTTTTAAAATTCTTAAAATATTCCAAACTTTTATCTGTTATTTTTTTCCCAGTAATGTGGACTCCAGTAATTTTCGGGAAAAAAGCCAAGTACTTTACATCATCATCGCTTAAAGGATTTGTTGAACAATCAAAATATTTCAGCTGACCATCTGGTTGAACATAAAAAGACTTATTAAAATTTGTATTACATTTTTCACTAAGATAAGTAATCGCTGCTTTTTCATCTTTTATATTTTGATCCTCTTTAATAATAATTTTCTTTTGTATTTCCGAAATATTTCCATTTTTAATTTGATTTTTTTCATCACAATGAAACAATAACAAAATAAAAATTAAAAAAATACTAAATTTTAAAACAACATTTTTCATTTTACCTTCTCCTTACTGGCTTTATGTAATACCATGATTTTAAGTTCCTATTTGAAATATTATCTGTTACTAACGCATTGAAACCACGGCTCGATGTGTCATATATGCTCAAATTACCATTATCATTAAATAAATTCATATTATGTGGACTATTAATCCTAGTATTAAAAAAGTTAATGCTCTGATTAGTAACAGCAGTATCAATCAGCTTATCAAGAATACTACCTTTATAACTTGCTGTACTAGTGCCATTTTCATCATTAAAATAACCACCACCTGCATCAATTCCATATCCTACAACCTGGTAATTGCCCTTACCGGCGAAAGCATCAATTATATTTTGAGTTGATTCAATCTGACGTGCTGGTTTTGAAGGATCAATCAATCCTTTCTTAAGCAGTTGTTTTGTAAATTCTCCAAATGAACCAGGTGTTCCACCAATACCATTAACTACCATCTGGCCATAAAGTGAAGCTGCTACACAATATACTTTACTAATATTTTCTGCATAAGATTTTATTGATTCCGGATTACTTAAATCAAGGGTCACTTTGCCATTTTTACCGAAATCAAATGTTTTTCCATTTAGTTTTTCAAATGATTCTTTATCGTTTAGAATACTGTTAAACACTTCTTCTTTTAGATTACCTTTTTGTATCATTGTTAATGTAAGTTTCTCTAAATCAGATGCATCAACAGTCTTTCCATATCTTATTTTAGTCATAATATCTTCAACAGCTTTAGAATTTACACCTTCTATCATTCCTCCACCATTTAAAATTCTGTCCATCTCCTTCAATTTTCGCATTTCTTCACTCTGACTTGAGTTTCCTGTTCCACCTGCCCCAGCTTTTACTTCAGGCTTTCCATAAAGTGCAGCCATCATCCTGTTATACTCAGCACTTCCCTCCTGTAACGCTGTTCCGTTCTTTATTGCCTCCTCTATTCTTTCTTGTGCACGTATTTCCTCTACCTGCTCATTTGTCTTAAAATACCCTTCTGAAACCCAATTACCTGTCTTTTCCACAAAATCCCCAACTGCCCCAACCACCGAACCAACTGCCTCTGCCACCCCATCCCAAACACTTACCGCAGCATCCTTTACCCAGTTTGCTGCTCCCATCA
>CAYTLM010000233.1:0-2700 GCA_964438485.1 uncultured Leptospirales bacterium
CAAAAGCTACTGCATTTTTGATTTTATCAATCATTTTTTTATCCAAAACCATAGTTGAGACTAATTTGTAAAATAATAGTTAAAAAAATTATGTCAAGTTTTTTGAGCAAATTTCTCCAGACCCCTATAGGGGTCAGAGCACTTTGCATCAGTTGGATAAAAATATTGTGGATAAAATATTGTTTCTTAACTAAAGTATTATGGTCAGTTTTCCTGATATAGGAGGATTTATGGATAAAATGGGGTCAGAGCCTGCTGAAAAAAGAGTCAAATTTACAAAGGATAAAGCAATGATAAAGCTGCATATTAAAGATCACTGCATTGAAACTGCTGCAAAGCTTGAATTTAAAAAGCTTATGGATGAATATTTTGAAACTGATAATGATACAGGACTTTTAGAGGATAAGATTGAAGTTTTGAGGGAATTTATTGAATCAGCAGATTTTGTTCATTTAAGAGGTTCTGATCAGAGACTTTCCGGAGAAATCGAAACAGTTGTGTATATTACAAAAGAAAACGATGAGATTAAAATAATTTTTTCATAAGAATATTTCCTATTAGTATTGACAATATTCTCTTTTTGTTGGGTAGTTATTATGGTTTAATTTTTTTTACATATATATAGTTTTAATAAATCATGCTTATATGAGATACAATGAAGTTTTTTAAAATCATATTATTTATGGCTTTGGTTATGCCATTAATGCTCCTCTTTTCAGGGTGCTTTAATGATGCTATTTTTGATGCAATTAAAGCAGAGGAGGATTATATAGCGCCTTTTGATGTTGTACTTTCAAATGAGCAGACCAAACGTACTTCATATTTTCCGGTTACTGCCACAGGGTCAGACAAAGTAGTATTAACTGGTGATGATGCTTCTAGAAAAAATTTACATCGGCCAATTGATCTTGAGGTAGAGGATAACTATCAGGTTGATGGGCATCATGTTGTTATAGATAATGTTACAGGTTTAATGTGGACTAAATGTACAGCAATAGCATCTAAAACAATGGATCCGAATAGTGATTGTTCAGGTTCAAAAATTGACGATCCTCTTTCTCTTTCTAATGCTCCTCAACTGATGGATTGGTTTACAGCAAGGACAACATGTAAAGAGCTTGAATATGCAGGCCATAAAGATTGGCGACTTCCTCGTTTACCTGAGTTACTCACTATAGCAAATTATGGACATTATCCTGCCATAGATTCGTCTATTTTTCCTAATAATAAAGGTGGGGATGTTGAAGTTTTGCATTATACAAAGAGATATAGCCTTGATGATAGACCAAGGTATATGAGCAATATTAATAATGAAAGTATTAATCCTCCCATATTGCCGGAAGATCCAGATTATACTAAGGTTAAATATATTAAAGAAGCTAACAGATATGTGTTTAATGAAGGTTATGAGGATAGGTATAGTGAAAATGATAACGGGACTCATGTGTTGGCATATTTAGTTTATAAGGATGTAACTAAATACCAAGGCTATGTTAAGTATGACGATAATGAGCAAGTGCCTATATCTGGGGAAACAATTAGTTTTACCTCTTCAGATCGTTATAATTATGATCCTGTTTGGGGGTTTGGTTATCTTCAGAAGGATGAAGGGGAATATTTAAGGATTTTTATTCCAATAGGTGACGAAGATATATTTTCCCGTGACGGTATTGATTATAAATCAGGTGAAGGCCCCTATGTAAGGGAGTATGTTCCTGATATAAGAGTTTCATCCTGGGAATGGAGTGATTTTTGGGGAGATTATATTGAGTTAAAAGATAAATATGAAAATTCTCGAACTAAGTATTGGTTTAATGGAACAAAATTTGAAGAAAAAGCTGATGGTGAATTTATACAGAAATTTGATAAACCTTTCGGTTACTGGACGTATAGCTCAAAAATACTGCTTGATGAAAATATGAATATGTCTGAATATGGGTGGGTAGTTTTTTTTCAAAATGGGGGATCTTTTGGTGTTAATATTTCTTCTCCTATAATAAAGGTAAAAGAGGATTCAACTTTTGAAAAGCAATTTGTTCGTTGCGTCAGAGGCGGTAAAGGGGATGCGGATGATGTGGATTATTGACGGTGCTCTAATGTGAAAAAGATATTTTTCATTCTAATAAGTTTTTTTATTATTAATACTCTTTATGGAGAAAAAATTTTCTTTATTCTTTCACGGGGTTCGGTCAGGGATAATTCTACAGGTCTAATTTGGACAAGGTGCTCTTTATCTGAAAATGGTAAACCTATTTATGATTTTAATTGTGAAGGCATAAGGAAGAAATTTACCTGGAGGGAGGCTATAAGTGTTTGCGAAAATCTGAATTTTGATGGTCGTTCAGATTGGAGATTACCGAATATAAAGGAATTACAAAGTATAATGTTTTATCATTATTATTCTCAGGATTATGATAAATATGCTCAGGTTGTTTTTGAAGTTTTTCCGAATGTTGTAACTGATACTGATATATCTGCGATTATCGCATGTAATGAGGAACAGATAGAGCGTTTACCAGAAACATATCCATGGTTACATGATTGTAGTTATACTAATATTCATTATTGGTCTTCAACAACGCATCAAAACAACCCTAAAATGGCATGGTTTATTGATTTTTATAATGGGAATACAGCTTTTAATTGGCATAAAGGTTTTCTGAATGAGGAGCCAAAATTATATGTCCGCTGTGTTGCAGG
>CAYTLM010000234.1:0-2642 GCA_964438485.1 uncultured Leptospirales bacterium
CTCACTTTATTTCCAAACAAAGTATTTGCTTTCTCTGCAATAGCTTGTGACATTAAATGCAAATCTGATTTGCTCATACATTCAACGCTCTCCATTCAAACTTCACTCCTGCACTCTCACGCAACTCTATTTCATAAACAACAGGAGGTTTGCCCAGACTCTATTCAGATATTATTCAGGACAGATTAATCTTTAAGTAATCCTCTATTGCTTTATAATCCTCTCTTCAAGTGTCATAAAATCCTCCGCAGGCTAAACTGACATTTAATATAAAAAATTTTTAGAAGGAAGTCAAATAGTTTATTCATCTAAAATAAAACAAAGACAATATGCTTTATATATCAGATTTAATCAGCAGAAAGAAGCACCTCATCATTAGTAAGTGCCTCATGTTTAATATTATAAAACTTTTTAACAAGCGCATCAACAGTGAGCTTTTTCTTTTCATTCCCTGAAATATCCAGAATAATCTCCCCATTGTGCATCATTAAAAGCCTGTTCCCATATTTGATTGCATGACTCATATTGTGTGTAACCATCATTGCAGTGAGCTTCCTTTCACTGATAAACCGATCAGTAAGCTCAAGCACAATAGCAGCATTTTTAGGATCAAGTGCAGCAGTATGCTCATCAAGAAGAACAAGCTCTGGTCTTGAAAGCACTGTCATCAACAGAGTAAGGGCCTGCCTCTGCCCCCCTGAAAAAAGCTGAAGATTATCACCCATCCTGTACTCCAGGCCCATATCAAGAACCTTAAGGTTTTCCCTGAACTTTTCTCTCATTTTATTGTTAAGCCCTAACACAGGCCACTTGAATCCTTTTTTACTGCAAATCATCATATTGTCTTCAAGGCTCATATTTGAAGCTGTACCAAGAAGAGGATCCTGAAAAATTCTCCCTATGTATTGAGCCTTTTTGTGTTGCGCCATTTTAGTAATATTTTTATTATTAAAAAAAATGTCCCCTTTTGTAGGTAGAAAAAAACCTGACATGGTATTAAAAAGAGTGGTTTTGCCTGCGCCATTGCTCCCAACAATAGTTATAAAATCTCCCTTCTTAACAGTAAGATTAATGTTATTCAAAGCCATATTTTCATTTACAGTGCCCTGATTAAAAATTTTAGTTATATTTTCAAGCCTGATCATTTTTCCACCTTCTTAAAGAAATTTCCCTTATCCCGCATATTTGCAAAAATAAGGCAGGCTATAATAAGCAGCCCTGCAATGAGCTTTAAATCATTTGGGGTTAATCCAATATGATAACCATAGTATCTTCCTATAAACATTATTGCTTTGTATATAATGGCTCCTGCAAGAACCCTCAATGTTAATACCCAGATTTTATTGGAGGTATAAATAAACTCCCCTATCATAACAGATGCAAGTCCAATTATAACAATACCTGTTCCAAGGCCCACATCTGCAAAGCCCTGATACTGGGCTGCAAAAGCCCCTGCAACAGCCACAAGCCCATTGGAAAGACCTACTCCTATTGCCTTCATTATATTTATATTGATTCCCTGAGATATTACCATCTGTTCATTGTTTCCCAAAGCACCCAGTGTAAGCCCCATATCTGTTCTGAAAAACAGATCGAGCAAAATTTTAATAACCATTACAACCAGGAAAAAGAAAATAAGAATAGCGTAATCCCTGGGAATTATCCCATCAGTCCATTCAACAATGTCAGTGAGTATTGTATGGTTTTTCATTAAGGGAAGATTTGCCCTGTTGCCAAGAATTCTTATGTTAACAGACCAAAGCATTGTCATTGTAAGTATTCCGGCTAAAAGATGAGGCACCTTAAGCCTGTTATGTATTATAGCAGTAACAATACCTGCTGCCACTCCAGCTACAAAAGCTGCAAATAATGCAAAAAAAACATTAAAACCATTAACAATCAAAACAGCCATAATAGCAGCACCAAGAGGAAAAGATCCATCAACAGTAAGATCAGGGAAATTTAGTATCCTGAAAGTTATAAATACACCTAGAACCATAATCCCGTAAATAAGGCCTTCAACAAAAATACCTTCAATCATAGAACAATCCTTAAATCAGATATATGGGATTTTTTTAAGCTTTCCCATTTTGTAATATATTAATATCAAGTGCTCCTTCACAAGGAAAGGTGTCAATAAAAAATAATATAAAACTATTACATATAAATTTCAAATTTCCTTTTAATTGGAAAAATTTCAAACTTGACTTTTAAAAGACTTTCCTGTAAACTAATAATTTCATGACTGGCAAAGGTCATCAACAGATGTATTTATTTTGTATATTAAAGGTTAATTAAATGGAAATATTTGATGGATTTATATCAGCAATAGCAAGTGAACTTAAAATACCATTTCATAAAGATGATGAAGGGCAATACACAGCAACAGTTGAATTTGATAATGACAGATCCCAGGAAATCATGGTAACCCTTCGCAGAGATGAATCTGGCGACAGAGTGATAAATTACCACTCTGAAATTTTAGACATTAAAACTGACATGCCTGACCTTTATAAATACTGCCTGATCCTTAACAACACCTTTGATTATGGAGCCCTTGCTTTAAGAGATCAAACCCTTGTAATGTACAATTCAATCCTTCTTGACGAGCTTGACCCTGTGCGCTTTATCAAATCCCTAAT